>CALJVI010000177.1 GCA_937974575.1 uncultured Saprospiraceae bacterium
AGTCACGTACAGCCTGACCTATGTGCGCAGGAGGAGGGCGGAGCGAGCAAGACATAGGGCATGCCCAAAACTAAAAAAGGCCACTTCTCATAACAAGAAGCAGCCCTTTTTTTATTTTTTATAGAAAGCTTAGTTGCTTTCCCCTTTTGTCAAAGTAGCACGAGCCGGAGCTTCGCTTTGCATTTGTACATTCGCTTGCTTAGTAGATTTGCCTTTTGAGCATTTCTTAGCACAAGCAGCTTTCTCAGCTTTTGAGCAAGATTTAGCACATGATGCTTTTTGAGCAGCAGTACAAGACTTTTTAGCATCAGCAGCTGGCATTGCAGCTCTTGATGGAGATACATTTACAAATGTACCAGTAGTAGCATCAAATGATACTTCAGTAGATTTTACTGTTCCAGATACAGCACAAGTTTCATTTTTGAAGTAAGAAACCTTACCTGAATCTGAGCATACTCTCTTTTCTATGCTTGCATCAGCAGATACAGCTGTAGCAGTAGCAGCTTTAGTTTTTGCACAACATGCAGATTTTGCTCCAGCAGTCTTAGACTTTGAGCATTGAGCATTTACTGTAGTTAGCGAGGCTGCAACTAAAAAAGCAGCGAAGAAGAATAACTTTTTCATAGAACTATTTTTTATGATTTTGTTCGTTAAAAATAATGTTGGAAGCGGGCCAAATATAAGAAGCTCGCCTATAGTCCAAAAATACACAGATATTACAGCAAAAACAATGCGAAATATCCTTTTTATCAATTCTTTAACGCAATATGCGCTTATTGTTGGCTGCAAACGAACCTTTTAACAATGGAATCGCCAGATTTTGTCTCAAAGCGGACCACATATATCCCATTTTCTAGGGTTTGTGTTGCAATTTCTATATCGTCCATTTGGTTCGAAGTATCCAAATTTTCAGTTTTAATCAGCTTTCCCGCACTGTTATATATACTGTATAAGGTTAGATCCAGACCTTTTGGTACTGATACTCCGAGTAGATCTTGACATGGATTAGGGTATAGTATGAGTTGATCTTCTTTTGATGGAGTACTGAAAGTACTGACCAGATCACTGCAAACTGTGTTGGATGCACTGGCCAGCGAGCTCCTTTGGTTAGCAAGGATATTGCGCATGATTGATTTTTGGCCAGAGGTGAACATGTACATACAGTTGTCATCTACATAGTCCATGAAATTCATGAACATATCGCTAGACCCGCAAGTGAACTGTGGGTACTGAGGACAGCCATAGTAGGGTGCGAAGGTAGGAGGCGTATCCGAGATTTGATCATCTTCCGTACAATCTCCCTCATCAAATCCCCATATATGAGGCAGACCCAGGTAATGACCTACTTCATGAACCAGGGTACGACCTTTTGTGCTCTGGCCTACATTGCCCACCTTCAAGTGAGAAATCACTACACCGTCTTTAGCAGTTCCTAGTATACTAGGGATCGGCAAGTATGCATAGCCCAATATGGTTGGCTCGGGCATCTTTACAATCCATATATTCAGATATCTGTCAGCGTCCCATTGCGTTTGCGGCTTGACTGTATTTTCAATATTATTAATAGATGAGATAGCTGGCATTTGGTGGCGTATAATGCCACTACTGGCTTGTCCATTTGGA
This sequence comes from uncultured Saprospiraceae bacterium, assembly GCA_937974575.1. Taxonomy (GTDB): domain Bacteria; phylum Bacteroidota; class Bacteroidia; order Chitinophagales; family Saprospiraceae; genus JALZVN01. Next base: position 1,624 of record CALJVI010000177.1, read on the forward strand.
TTGACACTTGCTAAGCAAAATTGGATTTCTGTATCAGCAGCCAATCCAGTAAACTGATTGGGAATCAGGTCTTTATCGCTATTCTGAAGGCTAAAGTCTGTATTTAGAATGCTCAATTGTTCCAAGATCCTACTGTCGCTAAGATTGGGGCCGTTGCCTACACTTTCCCCATGATGAATGATATGAAAGACAACAGAAATATTTATAACTTCTCCAGCTCCTCGAGTGGACGCTATATGACTTATGCTTTCTCTATATGCACGTAATTCATTCTGGGATTCTGTTGCGGTAATGTGTTCAGAGAGAAGTTCATCCGCATGGCAATGATGCACTTGTGCTGCCAAAGGAAGGGCCAATAAGCAGTTCAACAAAATGAAAACTAAGCCCATAGGGATATAGGATGATCTCTTAAATGAAATGGGGCGTAAATAATTAAAGATCATTGTTAATTTTGTTGATTATATGTACACAAAAATGACTCCTAAAAAGATCGCTATCCTGCGCTTTAGCTCCATTGGAGATATTGTGTTGATTTCACCTGTGATCCGAGCACTCTACAGTGCAGGGGGCTATTCGATACATTTTGTCACCAAAAGAGCTTTTGCTCAGGTGAATTTACACAATAAATACTTAACTAAACAGCATCTATTTGACAAAGACCCTAGTGAGATCTTACAAGAATTAAAGGCTGAGCGCTTTGATTTTGTTGTGGATCTGCAGAAAAATATACGCTCCAAGCGCCTCTTAAGGTCACTACATGTCAAATCCGCTACCTTTCCTAAGCTCAATATGGAGAAGTGGCTGCTGGTAAACTTCAAAATAGATCGCCTACCAGATATTCACATCGTAGATCGGTATATGGAGGCGATTCAGTCTCTTGATCATCAGCGAGATGGTGCCGGCTTGGATATGTTTATCGCTTCCGAAAATCAGGTAAATCTCGCAGATTTCGGTTTCAAATCAGCAGATTTCACCGTTTTTGTCCTAGGAGCTGCTCATTTTACCAAACGCATCCCCTTGTCCATATTAAAGCAGCTAGGTCAGCAAGTCGAGGGGCCTATTGCTTTGCTTGGTGGACCATCTGAGCAGTCGGTAGGCGAGGACCTGGCAAGCCATATAGGCCCTCGCGCCCATAATTTCTGCGGCAAAACCAACCTCCAGCAGAGTGCCTCACTCATAGCGCAGTCTAGGCAGGTACTTACTGCCGACACGGGTATGATGCACATTGCAGCGGCATTTCACAAAAAGATAGTCGTCCTCTGGGGCAATACCATTCCCAAGCTCGGCATGTATCCGTACTATGGAGAGCAGCCCAATCAAGCTACCCATTTTGAGGTGCAGGACTTGTCTTGCCGACCCTGTTCCAAGATTGGGTTTGAGGCATGTCCCAAGCGTCATTTTGACTGCATGATAAAGCAAGACATACCAGGGATAGTGCAAGTCCTCAAACAGAGATAAGCTATTTTTGGGCTGCCCCATATATCCGATGAAAAATCGGATATATGGGTCGGGTCATCCACTTTACTACGACCTCTGACTAGGCATTCAGCCAAGATCACAGGAGCCCGTCTCGCCGCTCCGCTATGAGCCATCTTCCTGTGGGCTTCATAGCCTACTCAGAGGTCTTCGTGCCCGTTACTACCCCTCAGCCGAGGCATATTGATCCAATTTTGCAGCGTTTACCCCAAAACTGCCCTCTTTGTAGTGAATTGAGCATAATGTATGGGCAAGGAACTCATTCAAATTAACACTTATATGAATAAAAAAAACTATCTTTCGAGTTCTTATAAATCAGATATTCAATGAAAATACCAAAGATAGTTCTACTGATTCTAGCCACGTGTTTTATGCTTAATCTACAAGCACAGGATAGACATTTTACCTTATTCAATTTTGCACCTCTAGTGATCAATCCAGCCTATACAGGTTCCTATGAAGGATCTGTGCGAGTAGGGGGATTGCTTCGAGAACAATCATTTGCAGGTGGAGAATCAGTTACAGGGTATAGTACCCAAAGTGGCTTTGCAGATGCTCCTTTGCTAAATGTAAGAAAGCGAGATTGGGTTGGTGTTGGTGTTAATTATTACAAAGACAAAGCCGGTACATTTGGCTTAGGCTGGCAGACGCAGCATCTGTCGATAGCATACCATCTATCTTTGGATAAAAGAAGAAAAAATGTTTTGACGCTTGGTATTCATGGGGGCACAGTAGGTAGAAGTATTGGAAAACTCAGAGGTGTAGGTGATGTTTGGGGGGCAGCTGTTTACCCAGAAGGTAATATACCGGGGACTATCAATTCAGATGGAGATAATCCTTTCTCAACCGATGATCCAATGGCAAGCTTTTTTGATTTAGGAGCTGGAATGCTTTTGAAATCAAATATTAATAAAACTACTAAAATTGAATTAGGATTTTCATTACAACATATCACTGGGAATTTTATGCCAGGAGATTCCTTGAAAACTAATTCCAATTATGGATTACTAGGAAGTTCTAATTACCGTATCCCTAAAACTTTTATTCTACACGGAAACTACGATATGGAGCTTACCGATATCTGGTCTTTAACTCCATCATTTCTTTTTCAACAAGCGCGTAATCAAAACGAAGCAGTCATTCAATTTTTGGGAGGCTACAAGCTGCTCAAAAGAGATATTCGTGATGATGGCAAAAAAGGTAAACTTATCAAAGACAAAGATGCCCCTAAAATACGTTTTGGTTTAGGATACCGAGTAGGAGATGCGATGCAAGTATTACTTGGATACGAAAAAGGAGATCTTAGAGTAGGGATCGGATACGACCTTACACTCTCTACACTTGCAAACGCAAATGGAGGGAATGGAGCTGTAGAAATAGCAGCCAACTACATCTTCCGTATTTACAAGCAGCCAGATGTAGATCCAGCTATCCTTTGCCCTAAATTTTAATTTGACTCAATCGAAGATACGTTTACTATGAAAAATATACTGTCCCTTTTGATCTGTTGCCTAGCTTTTCTAGCTGCCAATGCACAGCCCATAAATAAAAGTTCTACTGAACAACTGAGAGTTTTTGGAACCGAGTTGTATGAGAACGGTGACTACGTCAATGCTATCGAAAAGCTCAAAGAGTACTACAAAGAGGAGCGTGATGATATCGAAGTAGCTTATATGATTGCTGATGCCAGCTATAAGATAAAAGACTATGAGTACGCTGCCAAAAGATATGCTACCCTGATCAAAAAAGATAAAGGGCAAGGTACTTATGATAAGGATATGTACAACTTCGGTCGAGCATTAAAAATGCTGGGCAAATACGAAGACGCTTCCATAGCTTTTGAAAAATTTATTGAATTTACAGAAGACAAGAAATTGAAAGAGCTGGCTCAGATAGAGTTAGAGGGCGCACAGGAAGCTGTCGATATGCTGGAAACTTTGGGGCTTACGGTACAGAGATTAGAGTCTTCAGAAATCAACTCCAAGCAATCTGAATATTCCCCTTCTTACTACAGTGATGGAGAGACGATGTACTTTGCCTCATTTGCAGAAAATAAACTGATCGTATTGGATGGTAGCAATGATGAAGACTACCACCTAAAAATATACAAATCTAAAAAAGGTAAAAAGGGCAAGTGGGAAAAACCAGTAGCCTTAGAGACAGAAATCAATCGTGAAGACTTTCATACTGGAAATGTGAAAATATCCACCGATGGGCAAACGATGTATTTCACACGTGCAGAGATTGATCCTTCTACCAATGCAGTTACGAGTAGTAAAATCTATGCTAGTTTTGGATCAGATGGGACATGGAGTCCTGCCAATGAATTGCAAGGTATCAATGGACCATTCCTTGCCAAGCATCCTGCACCTGGCGAATTGTTTGGTAGAGAAGTACTTTACTTTTCTTCTGATCAAGAAGGCGGCTATGGTGGATTTGATATCTATTATGCTACTAAAAAAGGAGACAATGTCTATGGAGATCCTGTCAACTTAGGGCCTACTGTAAACACGATAGGAGATGATGAAACTCCATTCTATAAGGATGGTAATTTGTACTTTAGTTCAAATGGTCATCCTGGTATGGGAGGTGCTGATATTTTCTATGCTACGTGGAATGGTACCAAATGGAGTAAACCTACCAATATGGGTAAGGGCTACAATTCGCCACTAGATGATTTGTTCTTTTCCTTAAGTCCTGATGGATATAGTGGATTTCTTACTTCCAATAGAGTAGGGACTTCTTCTGTAGAGTCTTCTACTTGTTGTAATGATATATACGAAGTACTGCTTACCAAGGTAGAAGCTACCCTCATCACAGGTGCATTTACAGAGGATAAGAAACCTATCAATGGGACCGATTTTCAATTGATAGAAATGACCAATGGCAAAATGGGAAATACAGATTTGAAAAATTCAGAGAAATCAAATAAAGTCAATTATGCCCTAGAGCTAGATAAAGCCTATATGGTCATAGCTAACAAAGAAGGGTACTTCCCTGATTCCATCGAATTCAACACAGTTGACTTGGAAGAAACAACGGATTTTGCTAAAGTACTTTACCTGAAGAAAAAGCCAGAACCTGTCAAGCCGAAAGAGCCAGACTTTGAAACGATTACGATCAATCAGCCTATTGAGTTGAAGAACATTCTTTTTGATTTTGATGATGATAAGATCCTGCCTGAAGCAGAGCAAGATCTACAAGTGATACTGGGTTTGATGACCAAGTATCCAGAAATGAAAATCCAACTCAATTCACATACCGATTCTCAAGGAAAGGATAAATACAACCAAGAACTTTCTCAACGTCGTGCCTCATCCACAAAGAGGTGGTTGATCAAAAATGGTGCAGATGTGAGCCGCATCAAAGCTGTAGGGAAAGGAGAGACTGAAATAAGGAATGAATGCGCCAATGGTGTAGACTGTGATGATGATCAACACAGATTTAATCGTCGTACAGAATTTGTTATTTTAGAAGGCCCGACTACTATTCAAGTAGAGAAAAAGCAATTTAAGAAAAGTACAAATTAATAGGATTTGACAATGTCTTGTAAAAATCTCATAAGCATCTTATGGCCTTTGGTCTTGATGTCCGTGGTCTTGTTTAGCTGTAAGACGACAACACAAGTAGTGAATGTATCACCAGAGAAATCTGGTAAAGATGCCCTAGTTCCAGTATTAAAGTGGGATAAGAAGATGGTCGAGTTTGGAAAGATTCAGAAAGGAGATACCCGTTACGCAGAATATACGTTTACGAATACCACGGATATTCCTGTTCAAGTAGAATTAGCTACTACCTGTCATTGTACTACTTTGGAGTATCCTCCTAGTTCGAAGGTATTTTTAAAAGGAGATTCAGGAACCATCAAAGCGACTTTCGATAGCTCCGAGAAAGATAAATCTGAGAAGATCGATATCACCATGATTCTTACCAATACAGATAGTAAAGGATACCCAATAATAGAAGAAGTATTTTTCAGCTACGAGTTTTAAACCAGTTTACTGAGTTGGTTCTTGGTACGGCATTTTCTTTTTAGAAAGAATTCTACGGTAGCGCTCTGGGTGTAATCGAAAATCTTCCAGCAGTAAATCTAGATTCTTCATTGTTTTTTCGAGATTGGTATATAGCTCATCTTCATTAAGCAGTTTGCCAAGAGTACCATCGCCATTACTTACCTTTTTCATCAAGCCACTAAGCTCTTTAGCTGCAACATCTGCTTCGGTTAAAGTACCTTTTAGCTTATCCATTAATTCTGGTGTACTATCCAATGCTTTGTTTGCTTTTGAAAGCGTCTGGTCCAGATCTAGCGCATTCATTTTAGAAGAAAATGAATTGGCATTGCTTATGATTCCTTTGATATCCGTTTGACTGCTGTTGATAGTATTAGTTATCGATTCTAGATTAGCCAATAAGCCATCGATCTTACCAGAGCTATTTCTCATAAGTTTATCTAGAGATGTAGTTGAAGACTTTAGATTAGCGATAATGGTTTGGATGTCTTGCATGCTTTGTTGACCTTCGGCGCTACCTGCAAATTTATTCTTTAAGGTGTCGACAATTGGGCCAACACTATTCTTCATTTCATTCATATAGCCACCAAGGTCATCAGTACTGACCATAGAGGCAAGTACATTCTTAAACTGACCATTGAGCATATCACCAGACTGAGCACAATCGGCTCCGCTGCATGGCTTGTCAAAGTCTATGACAAGAGCTTTGCCACCCATTAATCCTGTAGCTACAATATTTGCATTGGCAGTCTTGGGTATTTTGATGCCGCTGTCTATATCTAAGACTACTTCTACCTTTTGCTTGTTATCGACATTCTTGAAATAAATATCACTGACTATACCTACCTGAAATCCTTGTATAGTGACAGGAGTAGAGGTAGCCAATTGGTTTACTTCATCATATTGAACATAGAGGAGATTTGAGCTACTCAGGATGTTTTTTCCTTTGATAAACTTATAGCCCCATACCATCAATGACAGCGAGATGATAACTAATAATCCTATTTTCGTTTCATTTGAGAACATGCAGCTTTTTTTCTGTTTAGTACTTATTACTTCAAGTACTTCAACACTTTATAGTTTAAGTTACTCTGTTGGTTAAACAGATTTCATATTAAAAATGATGCGAATATAACCAAGTAATAGGTAATTAATCCAAACCATCGTTTAATAGTCCCTATTTGGACAGCAAATCAGACTTTTTCTCTTTCATTTTACTTTAAGGAGTGCCTGTATGCTTTTATAGCATTCAGTAGGGCTGTGACCACATGACTTTGACCATCACTGCTAGTCAGCAAGGCTTCATCATCTGCATTGCTTAGGTAGCCAGTTTCGACTAATATACTGGGCATTTTCGTTTCTTTAAGTACTACGAAAGCACCTTGTTTGACACCATGGCTGGGCACTTCCGTTATTTGAGCAATCTCAGAATCGACAAGTTGGGCCAAGACAATGCTGTTATCCAAATACAAGTTTTGAATCATGGAAAATAGGATATAGCTCTCAGGTGACAAAGGATCGAAGCCATCATAATGGTCTAGGTATGAATCCTCTAGAGCTATAGATTCATTTTCTCTGATAGCCAATTGCTCACTTGCTGAATTGTCTGAGTCCGTACCGAGGATAAAAGTCTCTGACCCTCTGAATTTGGCCGCATTTCTAAGATAATTGCAATGCACAGAGATAAATATATCAGCTTCGTTGGTATTGGCTATGGTAGCTCTTGTTTTAAGAGATACAAACTTATCTACGGATCTAGTTAATAAGACTTTTACTTCAGGCATTTGTTCCTGAATTAGTGTCTTTAGTCTTTTACTGATTTGGAGCGTAATTACCTTTTCAATAGATGATGCTCCGGAGCAGCCTTTGTCTCTGCCTCCATGTCCAGGATCTATGACTACTACATCTAGGGGCTTACTTTTATCATACTGAGATACCACCTCTTGAAATTGCTTGAAGAGCTGGTCAGCATTGAGCTGTTCACTTTGTATGATTGTTTTGGAATGGATATTCTGTGTGCAAAATAGGTTCTGGCATGCATTGGAATGCAACCAAACGGCACAAAGTAATATCATTAGTAAGTACTTCATTTTTTAATACCTTGAATTTGTAGTTCAATTGGCATTGAGGGCTACTAAAATAGAATACATTTAGTGCTACAAAGATAATGTAAACCGCTTATTTATTCTCTAAACTTAGGTGTGACGTATGATAATATTGTTAATTGTAGTGCAGATTTTTTAAATAAATGACATTAACACTATAGTTTTGCCGATTTTTGCCCAATATCCAAGTAAGATTTGAATATCAAATCTTAATATGGATCGTATAAAAAACGAATACTTTTACCAAATATGACAGATAAGTTCAAATATCTCTTCGTGTACGATGTCTATAAGCTGGCTGTCATAGCTGGGTTGCTGATTTGTAGTACCGCTGTCATTGGTCAAACTAAAGGTAAGCTTCCTAAAAGTGAAGGTGGCAGACCAGATTCATTAAGCCTTTCATTGGATAAACAAAGTCTAACCGATTCCATCGGGACTTCTATGCTTAGTGACAGTATCTCACCGAGTCAAAGTAATATTCCAGAGGGTGTTGTTATTTCTAATGATGCTATTGATTCCCAAATAGAATACGATGCTAGAGATTCTATAATTTATGACATACTCGAAAAGAAAATATATTTATATGGTCAAGCTTCCGTAGTCTATGAAGATTTAGATCTCAGGGCTGGTTATATTGAAGTGGATTGGGAAAATAATGAAGTCTTTGCAAAGCATACTTTAGATAGCTTACAAAAACCAAATGAATTGCCTGCCTTTAAAAATGCAGACCAGGATTTTGACGCAATGAGTATGCGCTATAATTTCAAATCTAAAAAAGGGATTATCTATGATGCAAAATCCAAGTATAATGATCTTTACATCTTGGGATCGAGAGCCAAATTTTTAGCCGCAGATCAAGATAGTATTGAGGAGGATCATATTTATAGTAGCAATGCCTTGTTTACGACATGCGATCATCCAGAACCGCATTATGGTATTCGTTCAAAAAAGCAAAAAGTAATTCCTAATAAAGTAGTGGTAGTAGGCCCATCCAATCTAGAATTGATGGGTATTCCAACTCCCTTAGTTTTGCCTTTTGGTTTTTTCCCAATTTCGGAATCTAGAACAGCGGGTCTTATTTTTCCACAAGATTTCACCTTTTCTCCGACATGGGGATTTGGTTTGGAAAACGTAGGCTATTACACTCCTATAAATGAACACTTGGATATGAGCTTGACAGGAGATTTATATTTTAATGGTACTTACGGAATCCATCTCAATACAAACTATAAAAAGATATATAAGTACAGTGGAAGATTGAGCCTTAATTGGTCAGAACGAAAAAGAGAAGTCAGAGGAGTTCCAGAAATAGATAGATCATTTGCGATTAGGTGGAGTCACAGTCAAGATTCGAGAGCACATCCAACTAGATCTCTATCGGGTAGTGTAAACATCCAAACGAACGGATACCAGTCATTAAATCAAAATGATGCAAACTCAGTTTTGACCAACTCGTTGAGTTCAAACATTAATTTCTCCAAGTCTTTTACGGGTAAGCCTTATCGTTTTACGGCTACAGCTGGACACTCACAGAATACCAGAACCAATGTGGTCACCATAAACCTACCGACGGCAGAATTTAAAACACAAAACTTGTTTCCATTCAAGCGAAAACAGCGGACAGGAAAGGAGCAGTGGTACGAAAAAATTTCTGCTACTTACTCAGCAAAATTTAGAAACCAAGTTACCACTACAGATACTACTTTGTTTACCCAGGAGACGCTTGATAATCTTGAGTTTGGAATTCAGCAGGATTTGCGCACCAGTACTTCATTCAAGCTGTTTAAATATTTTAGTGTAAGTCCAAGTGTGCAGTATCAAGAAGTCTGGCAACCGAAGTCTATAGAAAAGATGTTTATCTCAGAGGATAGTATCCGTATGGATACTATGTACAATTTTGATAGTACGGAGTTTGTAGTAAATACCGATACCATCTTCAACAATGAAATAATCGATATAGAAAATTTGGGCTTTAATAGATGGAATAAATATTCGGGTGGAGTATCTGTTAATACACAGATTTTTGGAGTTTGGCAAAAAGAAAAAGGTTGGTTGAGAGGCATGCGTCATTTAATCAAGCCCTCTTTATCTTTCAATTATGCGCCAAGTAATACTACTGAAGAGCGCGGATACTTTAAGACCTTGGAATATACTGATGAATCTGGAGATCAAAGTGTGGAGTATGGCGTCTACGATGGGGGCATTTTTGGGTCACCTAACAATTCGGATACTCAGGCCAATGTGTCCTATGGAATCAATAATATTTTTGAAGCCAAGGTTTTTTCTAAAAAAGATAGTACGATCAACAAGCTTAAAATCTTTGATAATTTAAGGTTCGGAGGATCATATAATTTTGCTGCAGATAGTATGAAATGGTCGCCAGTAGTAATGAGTGGTACGACAAGATTATTTAAAGGCTTGACTACGATCAATATTGGAGCTTCATGGAATCTGTACAGTCTAAATGAGGAATCAGGTAGAGCCATCAATGAATTTCATTTTAAAGACACTGGAAAGTTGGTTCGATTTGTAGGAGGTCGAGCAAGTATAAGCACCAGTTTTACCATCAAGAAACTAAAAGCACTATTTCAAGGACAGGATAAGGAAAGAAGAGAAAGAGATGAAGAAGTGTATGGGAATTTTGCAGATGTTTTTGAAGGTTTTAATTTTAGGCATCAACTGAATCTAAACTTGGATGTCGTAGATGGAAGAGATACCCTAGTAGTGCGTACCCACACATTGAGTGTGTCTGGCAGTATCCAACTCACAGATCAGTGGAATTTGAGGGTTGGAAGTATAGGATATGATTTCACATCAAACCGATTGACATATCCCGATTTAGGATTTAGCCGTTCTTTGCATTGTTGGGAGACAGGCATCAGTTGGCAGCCAGATAGAGGGACATATAGCTTCTACCTTAGAGTGAATCCTTCTTCAACGCTTAATTTCTTGAAAATTCCTTTCGATAAACGGAATGTAGATGGCTTTAGAAATTTGTAGTCTTCCTGATAAGTCCTACATTTGGCTATGAAAAAAATATTAGTTTCTACAGGAGGCGGAGATTGCCCAGGTCTAAATGCCGTCATACGTGGCATCGTAAAGGCTTCCCAACACGATAAAGAGGAATATGAAGTATGGGGAAGCATCGAGGCTTTCAACGGTATCCTTGAAGTACCTGCACGATTAGTTAGATTGGATAACGCTGCCGTGGCAGGCATACATGTGAAAGGGGGGACGATCATCCGAACTACCAATAGAGGCAATCCTTTAAAATTTCCAACTCAACAAGAAGATGGATCTTGGACTACGATAGATAGGACCCAAGAACTTATAGATAAAATCAAAGCGGCGGGTTTTGATGCTGTCATTAGTATAGGCGGAGATGGTAGCCAAAAAATATCAAAAGCACTTTTTGATAATGGCCTTAATGTTATCGGGGTACCAAAGACAATCGATAACGACCTTTCGGCTACAGATTATACTTTTGGGTTTAATACTGCTGTTCAAATTACCACAGATTCTTTTGATAAGCTAGTGACTACTGCTGAGTCTCATAACCGAGTCATGATCATGGAAGTAATGGGTAGAGATGCAGGTTGGATCGCGTTACATACAGCCATAGCTGGAGGTGCCGAGATTTGCTTAATACCTGAGCTACCTTATCACTTCAACAAAGTGGTGGATGCGATCAATGAAAGATATAATGGAGGAACTGGTTTTGTGAATGTAGTCATCGCTGAAGGTGCAAAAGCCATCAATGGTACAGTGACTGGTAAAGCTGCAAAGGACGCCGGAGATGATCATATTAAACTGGGAGGTGTAGGCAATTTGTTGAGAGCACAACTAGAAAGCAGTGGGGTAGAAGCGCAAATACGGACTACTATATTAGGTCATACACAGCGTGGAGGTACACCTATCGCTTTTGATAGAATATTGGCCAGCGCCATGGGAACCAGAGCTTTTGAAATGGTGAAGAATCAAGAGTTTGGTAAAATGGTAGCTTTAAGAAATAATGACCTTATTGCCGTTTCTTTGGCTGAGGCAACAGATACTTATAATACGGTCAGTTTGGATCACTATTTATTGAAGACTGCCAGATCTTTAGGGACGGCATTCTGCGACTAAATGATTCTTCTTGACCTTTGATCACCGTATCAAAAATAGATTAGTCTCTTTGTTCCAATTCTTTGTTGAATTCAGCATGTGTTACTTTTTCGGCATTGTGAAGAATATTGAGCATTTCGAGGCTTGATATTTTTTTGGTGTTGAACTCAAACAGCCAATAGTTTTTGTTGGGTACGATCTCCTTTTTTTGTGTCAAGTCATAGGCTCTATATTGCTTTGCAAAGTCAGAAGCATTCACGCCTTCTTTTAATTGGAGTAAAATTTGATTTTTAATAGTTCCTGCAGGAAGCGGGGCAGAGGTGTTGACTTTCCAGTTAAGGTCTTGTCTGAATTTGTCAAGTGTTATGGACATCTCAGAAAGTTCGTCGGGCGCGCCATTTCTCCACCAAACACTTTTGGCTGAACCATCTTCTTCGTGGCAAGTTATTTTGGTACTTGGGAAATCTGGTATCATGGACTCAATTTTTTCTGGGTAATTATCCATGTCGAGCAAGGCTACTTTTTGCTGGATGAGTTGGAGTTCAAAATCGGATAACTGTGCAATATGAGCCCCTCTTTTTTCGCAGAAACGTACCCCATCAAAAGTTGCGGTTCCATCATTGTAGACAGTCATACTGTATATAGGGCATGTACCATGACAGGCTCCTTTGGTCATTTCTATCAATTTAGTGTGTGGCTTTGAGTCTGTTACTGTGCTTGTATCTTTATCCATGGTCTTTTCTTTTGACTTGGTCGTTTTGCAAGCACACATGATCAGGAGTAGTGGCACAAAGCAGTAGAATAGTATGTTTTTCATAACTCTAATGTATGAAAAAATGGGCGGATTTGAAGATGATGGAGAATATCGATTTTGTTAGGTTTGTAGTAGTCAGTATATTATAAACGTAGAATTATCTCTCCTATGAAGCAGATCTCGAGTGAGGGATATGGAAGGTGCGACCGATAGGGAGCAGTGTCCATGAGGAACGAAATGGATACCGGAATGAACATGGAGCCTGGAGAAGCCCGACCCATATTGACGCCATTTAGGCGGAGTATATGGGGCACTCCCAAAAAAATAATAGAAATATACCTTAAGTAATCTCGCCTCCGCAACTGGATCCAGCACCTGCTGTACAGCCGTAGCAGTGCTGATTGACTACAATTTTGCGGTTTTTCAGTGCTTCAAGATCAAAGTCATCGAGGTGTCTGTTGCCACTGGTAGCTACTTTTAAATCTAGCATCTGGTTGAAGTCACAATCGTGAAGATAGCCCTCCCAGCTGACACTGATGGTATTGCGGCACATGAGGCTCTCGACCGTCATGGGGTTGAATGCGTTGACCAACTTTTCCATGTACTCCTCATAATTTCCTGACTGCAAAAGGTAGTCAAGAAATCGAGCGATAGGAAGATTGGTGATGGCAAATAAACTATTGAAAGAAATATCAAACTTGGTGCTTAGTTTTCTTTTGAAAAGAGATTGAAGGCTAGCTTGATCATCGGGTAGAAAAGCACCATTGGGATTATATACCAGGTCAAGTACAAGGTCGGGATCATTCTTTCCATATCCTGCTTCATTGAGCATTTGTAGTGCTTTGATGGAAGCTTGAAAAACACCATCACCACGCTGGCTATCTGTCTTACCTTCAGAAAAATAAGGTAAAGAAGAGATAAGATGGACTTTGTGTTTTTTGAAAAACTGAGGTAGATCGTTGTATTTTTTATTGGCTACTATGATGGTCAGATTACATCGGTTGATGACTTTTTTGCCCAGCTTAGTACACTCCTCTACGAACCATCTGAAGTGGGCGTTCATCTCTGGCGCACCACCGGTAATATCTACGGTATGGATACTAGGGACAGCAGCAATGACTTTGAGGCACTTTTCTAAAGTTGCCTTATCCATGTTCTCTTCCTTGCGATCTGGGCCAGCATCTACGTGGCAGTGTGTACAAGTCTGGTTGCACAATTTACCGATGTTCAGCTGGAAAACCTCCAATTCAGTTGGCGTGAGGGTAGGGTAGCCTACCTCGCCGATTTTAGCTCCAAAGGCTGGAAATTTAGCATCACTTATTTGCTTTCCATTGAGAACTTCGAGCTGGAAGAAAGTGTTTGCTAGGTCTGCACCTTTAGATTTTAGAGATTTTGTTTTTTGCTTAGTCGCCATATTATAAAACGTAATTATTTCATTGAAATTTTATCGTTATGGTTCATCATTTGAACACCATAAACTAAGGTAGCTCCAGACTTAATAGCTGCAGCTACATGCACTGCTTCCATCATTTCTGCTTCTTCGGCTCCTTTTTGAACGCAGGTATTTGTGTAGGCGTCTATACAATACGGACATTGTACAGCATGTGATACAGCCAAAGCGATCAAAGCTTTTTCTCTCGCAGACAGTGCCCCTTCTTTAAATACTTCACCGTAGTAATCAAAAAACTTCTTACCAAGGGTTTCTTGCCACTTTGAAATATCACCGAATTTTTTGAGATCTTCTGGATTAAAGTAAGTTTTTTCAGCCATTTTACGCAAATTTACATCCTTCGTCATATTGACGTTCAAATTTATCATTTATTTAGTCCCACGGTAAGGAAATTTACTGGTTCGGACCAATTATCTCCACTAATGACACACTACACGACTAATCCAGTACAAATTCGAAAGAATATAGTTTTGTTAGGTTCCATATTTTTGCTCTTATCGCAATTGGCTTGCACTTCTATGCCTATGCAGCAATCCGTCCCAACCCATACTTTTAATGATGATGGAAGTATCAATGCTTATATAGAAATACCTGCGGGTTGCAATGTGAAGTATGAGCTAGGCATGGATAATAAGACCCTAAAACCCGATCAGAAAGGTGGTGAAGATAGGCTTATTGACTTTTTGCCTTATCCGGGCAATTATGGATTTATAGCCGCTACGGATATGGACGAGAAAGCAGGAGGTGACGGGGATGCGCTAGATGTGCTGATACTCTGCGATGCAAGGGAGAGTGGTACGGTCATGAAAGTGTTGCCATTGGGGGTGATTTTGCTAGAAGATAATGGAAAAAAAGATCATAAGATAATCGCTGTACCTTTTGACGAGTCTGAGCGTACCATTAATGTAGAGAAGTTTAGCGCATTCATTACCAAGTACAATGCAGCACAATTTATCGTTCAGGAATGGTTTATGAACTATAAAGGCCTTGGACAAATGACCCTTTTGGGTTGGAAAGATGAGCAATATGCACTAAGCGAAATCAAAAAATGGAGTACCAATAAATAACTTATTTAAAGATATATACCCTTATGTTGCTTGAAACCGAACGTATGATACTGAGGACTCCAAAGAAGGAGGATGAGTATTTTTTTTATCAGCTGAATAAGGACGAAGAGGTCATGAAGTTTATCAGACCGGTACTAGATCGTGAGCAAAGTAAGGAATACTTTCATCATGCTTGCGAACTTACTGATGCATTGGGTATGGGGTATATGATCGCTGTAGACAAGTCTTCAGCCGAATTTATTGGATGGTTTATGCTCAAACAGTTTGAAGAGACGGAAAAAGTAGAGTTTGGATTTCGTCTTATGAAGCGAGTTTGGGGCAATGGCCTAGCCACTGAAGGAGCCTTAGCAATGAAAGAATATGCATTCAAAAAGCTCAATTTGGACCATTTAGTTGCTGTTACTCATCTCGAAAACGATGCTTCTGTTAATGTTTTACTCAAAACAGGTTTTGAACACAAAGGACAGGCTTTTCACTATAATACCGATGTGAAATACTTTGAGTTAAATAAATATAATCTAATGGGCTAGTTGGCAACAAATTGAGATATATGTTGTTACTTTTGGCGTTTAATAAGATATCTACTGATATTTGAAGTAAATGAGCCGAAGCTAAAATGGTATCCAAGTTGACTAACAAATTTGAAATCCCGGAAATATCTGGTCTGACATATACTTGTCATGACGATTTGGTAGACTGCAAGGAACATTGGCTGCAAGCCAATTTCAAAGACCAAAGTGTATTACAAGAGCCGCCCTTCCTTAATTCTATCTCTAATAACTTTGAAAATAAAATGCGACAGTACTATGTTGTATTTTACCACCATCAAAAATTGGTAGGTAGGGCTTTGTTTCAATGTGGTTTGTGGGAGGCAGATAGCAGTTACAAGGATGAAGCCAGTCAGCAAAGTCAATCCTTTTCCATTAAATCTTGGTTTGCAAAAAAGGTGAAGTTTATAGGGATTCTTTGTGGTAATATTTTACTTACCGGAGAGTATGGTTTTAGCTTTGACTACAATATTGTGGACAAGCATCATGTCCCTAGCATTATCAGTCAGGCTGCAAAATCTATCGAAAAAGTTTACTACAGCGATTCCAAACATCCAACAGCTATCATTGCTAAGGATCTTTATGTGACCGAGGATCTCGATCAAGACTGGATTGCACAAGGGTACCATCATTTCGAAGTGCAGCCCAATATGATCATGGATATTGATCCTGCTTGGAACGATTTTGATGATTATCTGGCTTGCCTATCTTCAAAGTACCGAGTACGTGCCAAGCGTGCTTATAAAAAGTCCAAAGAGATCACCTTTCGAGAATTTTCAGAGGCAGACATTGAGGCTAATTTAGATGCTATTTATGCGCATTTTATAAGCGTGCAAAAAAACGCAGGATTCAATCTTGTCTATTTGAAGCCTTCATATTTTCTAGATCTCAAACGTCAGCTCGGTGATTTATATCGACTGTATGGGTATTATCTAGGAGATCGGTTGATAGGTTTTAACACGATTATACTCAATCATGATGAACTGGAAGCGCACTTTTTAGGTTTTGATCGTGAGGTCAATATGTCGCATCAGTTATATCTCACTATGCTATATGATAAAGTGAAAAAGGCAATTGCGCTCGATAAGAAACGCATCATATATGCTAGAACTGCTCTAGAAATAAAGAGCTCTATAGGTGCTAAGCCTAAAGATATGTGCATCTATCTGCGACATGAGAATACGTTGCTCAACAAGGTGGTGTCACCTATCATCAATGTGCTCAACCCCCAAGAAAAGTGGGTAGCACGTCATCCATTTAAATAAGGTAATAATTTTTTGGGGCCTACCACAGACGAAAAAGTCTGTGGTCGCTATGCTACGAGGTTCGCTACTCGCTCAGTCCTACGGACTATCCTCTCCCGATTGGCATCGGGATCGGCTACCTCTGCGCAGCGCTAGTCCGATTGGATTTTGGTTTCTGTAAGGAAGTATTTACGATTAGAGTGCTGACTTTTTCTTTTGGCCTGGATTGATCAGCATACGATAATGTCTTTGGCTGAAGTCTACCATTTCTTTGTATACTTTATCTTCTTCTTGTGTATTATTGATTTCTTCAAAAGTGAAGTGTTGTGCCATTACTTTTTGAGAAGGGGCACCAAACTTAGATAGCAAGAAGCCAGCTCCAATGAGTAAGACAAAAGCTGCGGCATAGCTCATCCATGCAGAACTGACCAGCTGTTGTGCTGGGGCGGTAGCATAGTGGTCATCCATTCGCTTTTCCAATTTATCCCAAAGTTTTGGTCTTGGATCGCTTTTGTAGCTATCCGCTTTTTCCTTGAATGTGGATTCTATATTTTTATTATTCATTTTTATTGATGTTTCTTTGATGACTCAAAGCTTAATATTTTATTTATCCAACGTCTCCCCATTCTTGATCGGCAAGCATGGCACGTAATCTTTTTTTGGCTAGTATGAGTTGAGATTTAGAAGTATTGATACTGATGCCTAATTCTTCAGCAATTTCTCGATGCTTGTATCCTTCGACGACATACATATTGAAAATGGTTCTATATCCTGTAGGCAATTTTTCTAGCAAGGCCATGACATCATTTTCTTGTAATGTGCTCAGTGCTTTGCTGGGTGTAGCGATGTCAATATTGCTTATTTCTACTGTGAGCTTGAAGTTGTGTTTTTTTCTCAATAACATGAGAGACTCATTGACAGCTATTCTTTTCATCCACCCTTCAAAACTACCTGCTCCTTTATATTGATGAATATTAGTGAATATTTTGAAAAAAGTATCGATTAGGACATCTTCAGCATCTTCGAGTACCTTGACATATCTTCTACAGATTCCCAGTAGAATAGGGGCATACTTATCATATAGCCACTGTTGGATTTGTCTATCCTCATTTTTTAACGCTTGTATGACTTTATCATCTTTCAAATGTCTCTATTATGGTCACTATTAGCTAGATGTAATTATAACTGCTTTTGGTGTGATGCAAGTTCACATTTAGGGTTAAAACTTTATCTTTGGCGATTAATTAGCCCAATTTGGAACTTATACAAATATATTAAACGACTATGGGTTTTTGGAAGGCTAGATTTTAGGTGCCTAATTTTATCAAATTTTAAACTTTGAGAAGATGATATTGAAAGATGGTAGATATGAATTATCGGGACAAGTAGATCCATTGGCGATTTGTGAAGAACATGGATGTCCAGTATACATATATGATAGTGCTATCATTAAACGTCAATATAAACGCTTGGCCGACGCAATATCTGTTCCGCACTTTCAAATTAACTATGCGTGTAAAGCCCTAACCAACATAAATGTGCTGAGGATACTCAATAATCTAGGGAGTGGTCTTGACACCGTTTCTATCCAAGAAGTAGAATTGGGTCTCAAAGCTGGTTTTTTACCTAAAGATATAGTCTATACACCCAACTGCGTATCCTTTGAAGAGCTAGAAAAAGCGGTATCATATGGAGTGAGAGTAAACATTGACAATATTAGCATCTTGGAACAGTTTGGAGACAAGTATCCTGACTACCCAGTTTGTATCCGAATCAATCCCCATATTTATGCAGGTGGAAACTCCAAAATTTCAGTTGGTCACATTGATAGTAAGTTTGGAATTTCTTTCCATCAGATTCCCCTTGTAAAAAGAGTAGTCAAAAGTCTAGATATAAAGGTAGAAGGGCTGCATATGCATACCGGATCGGATATCTTAGACGTAGAAGTATTCTTACAAGGTGCAGATATTCTTTTTAATACAGCCATGGAATTTGAGGGTTTGACTTATTTGGATTTTGGTAGTGGCTTCAAAGTGCCGTATAAGCTGAACGACATCAGCACTGATATCGAAGAATTAGGAGCGAATATATCAAAGCGATTCAATAAGTTTTGCGAGAATTATGGCTCGGACTTAACCTTAATGTTCGAACCTGGCAAATTTTTAGTGAGTGAATCAGGCTACTTTTTAGCAAAAGTGAATGTCGTTAAGCAAACGCTTTCTACTGTATTTGCAGGCATCGACTCTGGATTGAATCATCTGATAAGACCTATGTTTTATGCTTCACATCATGAAATAGTCAATGTTAGTAATCCAGAAGGCAAGTCAAGGATATATACAGTAGTTGGATATATATGTGAAACAGATACCTTTGGTGTAAATCGCAAAATTACCGAGATCAAAGAAGGAGATATTCTAGCCTTTAAAAATGCTGGAGCATATTGTTCTACGATGGCTTCCAATTACAATTCAAGATATCGTCCAGCAGAGGTCTTGGTTCATGAAGGGCAAGCACACCTCATAAAGCGTAGAGAAACCATGGAAGATTTACTGCGTAATCAAATAGAAGTACCTACATTAGAAAAATCACTAGCACAATAATCGTGCTTTGAATAAAAAAATATTTAGATGGATCAACCCAGTCATTATACAGCTCAGCAAATTGAAGATAAATGGTACGCTCATTGGCTTGCCAAAGATTACTTCAGTTCAAAACCCGATGATAGAGAAGCTTTTTCTATAGTAATACCTCCACCTAATGTAACGGGGATGTTGCATATGGGGCATATGCTTAATAATACCATTCAGGATATCTTGATCCGTAGAGCGAGACAGCAAAACAAGAATGCTTGCTGGGTGCCAGGCACGGATCATGCCTCTATTGCTACTGAAGCAAAGGTGGTAAAGATGTTGGCTGAACAAGGAATAAAAAAAGAGGATATTGGTAGAGAGAAGTTTCTTGAGCACGCTTTCGAATGGAAGGAAAAATATGGTGGCATTATACTTACGCAGCTTCGTAAGTTGGGTGCATCTTGCGATTGGGATCGTACTCGATTTACAATGGAAGAAAAGCTAAGTAAAGCGGTATATCATGTATTCGTCGATTTGCATAAAAAGGGTAAGATATATAGAGGTGTGAGGATGACCAATTGGGATCCGGAGGCACAGACCGCATTGTCCAATGAAGAGGTAGTATTCAAAGAGGAGAACTCTCAATTATATTATATCAAATATCAAATAGAAGGGTCGGACGAAGCGGTGACCATTGCGACGGTAAGACCTGAGACAATCATCGGAGATACGGCTATCGCTGTTCATCCTGATGATGAGAGATTTAAACATCTCCATGGTAAAAGTGTAATTATCCCAATAGTAGGCCGTAAGATTCCAATCATTACAGATAGCTACGTGGATATGGAATTTGGGACGGGTTGTTTGAAAATTACACCTGCGCACGATCCTAATGATTTTGAAATTGGTCAGCGCCATAAGTTAGAATCCATCAATATGCTTAATGCGGATGGTACGGTTGCAGAGATAGGGGGGAAGCTAGCCGGCATGGATCGATTTGCTGCTAGAAAGGAAATGTCTCGCGATCTTGAAGCCGGAGAATTTTTAATTAAGAAAGAAAATTATCAAAATAAAGTCGGACGATCTGAAAGAACCAATGCTATTGTAGAGCCAAGGCTGACAGCACAGTGGTTTTTGGATATGAAGGAATTTTCAGCTACTGCTTTGAAGGCAGTGGAGTCAGGAGAAGTGAAATTCTTTCCACCGCATTTCTTCAATATGTTTAACTCTTGGCTTACTGAAGACAATGTGAGAGACTGGTGCCTTTCGAGGCAGCTTTGGTGGGGACAGCAAATTCCAGCTTATTACTACAAGTCAGAAGTATTTGTCGCCCTGTCTATTGAAGAAGCTTTGCAGCAAGCACAGGATCACTTTGGAGATAAGGAAATCAAGCTTACTGATTTAAAGCAAGATCCAGATGTTTTGGATACTTGGTTTAGCAGTTGGTTGTGGCCCCTGTCTGTATTTGATGGTTTTGAATCTCCTGAAGAATTGAAATACTACTATCCAACCAATGTGCTCGTAACGGGTTGGGATATTATCTTCTTTTGGGTATCCAAAATGATAATGTCTGGATATGAATGGTCTGAAGATTTACTTGGAAAGGAACATGTCGAGAAGCATGGTAAGATGCCATTCAAAGATGTTTACTTCACTGGTATGGTTCGGGATAGTAAGCGTAGAAAGATGAGTAAGCAGCTGGGTAACTCTCCAGATGCATTGTCGCTCATAGAAAAGTATGGTGCTGATGGAGTACGCTTTGGAATGATCTCTAGTGGATCTGTAGGAAACGATATTATCTTTGATGCGCCCATCGATCCTATCACTAAAAAGGCATTGAACGAAAGTGCTCTTTGTAATCAAGGTCAAAAATTCTGTAATAAATTATGGAACGCTCTAAAGCTCGTACAAGGGTGGGAGACGAGTACAGAATTGAGTCCTGAGCTGAGAGAAATAAATATTGAATCAGCTTATTGGTTTGAGAATAAGCTAAAGCAAATCGTCAGCGAAACGGAGGACAAATTTGAAAACTATAGACTCAGTGATATACTCATGAGTATGTATAATTTTATCTGGGGAGACTTTTGTAGTTGGTACTTAGAAATGATTAAGCCTGCTTATGGACAACCTATCGATCCAGAAACAAAGCAGGAAGCACTTGACTTCTTTGAGCGATTAATGACGCTGTTACATCCTTTTATGCCATTCGTTACGGAAGAGATCTGGCATAAGATTAAAGACAGAGGAGAAGGGGAGGATTGTATAGTCAGTCGATATCCAGTGGCTGAAGAATTTGATAATGCTAACCTCAAGAAGATTGATCAAGTGAAAGATCTTATCACAGCAGTAAGAGATGCACGATCTTCTAATGCTAAGAGTCCTAAGGATAAACTGGTATTGCAAGTATTGAAATCAGAAAATACAAGTCAGCTATTTGACAACAATAGTGTCTCTGGTTTGGTAAGTAAAATGGCAAATCTCGAATCTATCGGTTTAGTGGAGAGTGAGCCCGCAGATATGCTTTCATTTATTTCTGGAGCTGATAAATATTTTGTCAACATTGTAAAAGAAATCAATGTTGAAGAAGAGCTGACAAAGCTCCGAGCGGAGTATAAGCAAAACGAGAACTTGTACAACTCAACAGTTAAAAAGCTATCTAACGAAAGATTTGTGGCAAATGCGCCTGAGCAAGTGATCGCAAATGAAAAGAAGAAACAGGCAGATGCCTTGCAAAGAATGGAAATTATAAAAAAGGCAATCGACGATTTGTCTTAATGCAAAATAACTAACCTTTCTAATGCAATGGCTGTGTCGCTTTTGAAAGCGAGCATATACGTTGCATTAGGAAGGCCACTGCAATCAAATGAGATCATACTTTGATCTTTTGCCAATGAAATTTGTTTTAATATTTTTCCAGCAAGCGTACTCAATTCTAAAATAGCCTCATCTCTATTTGGAATTAGGATTTCTACTGTAGCTTTTTTATGTACGGGGTTGGGAAAGATGTTTAAACCATTCTCTACATAAAGAGAACGAGTCGAAACACCAGAACTGGGTGTAATCGAAAAACCAATATGCGGTATAATATCGCCACCAAATGCAAATGTATTGAAGTCGTCGGTGTCGCCCACTTTTGACATAGCTGCAAATCTATTCTTGTCATTTGATGCATTGACTGAGATCATTGCATCATAATTAAGTTCAGCATTCGCTTTCACTGCAAAGAGTCTGTTAAACAAGGTACTCGTATATTCTATGGCAAGGATATAGCTTTGATTGTCCTTTAGTGGAATGTTGAGATCTTTACTAATTGTGTTTTCTAGTTTCACCTTGTTAGGAGTACTACCGTCGTCTCCACTGACGGTGTAGTTTGTAGTGCCTATCCTTGTCAATTCTTCAGGAGAGGCATGATTTATATCGTTTAAATCATTCCACTCATACATGCTGATATCTACATTAATATTTGGAGAGTTTATTACATAGTTTTCTTCTCCAATTTCTTCTTCAAATCGAAAAGGGATTTCAAATATGACTTCATCGACAAACATATTTTCACCCTCAGGCAAATAGAAATAATTGGCCATAGACCAATTTGTTTCTACAGTATTATTTTGGTTTAGATCTCTTGGGTAAAGCTCTATTATTTGCTTAGTCGCTTTATGCTTTGAGAAGGTATTGGTAGAAATTAAGAAGGGATATTCGTATAGATTATTTTCAGGGTTAGCATCTTCAGAGGAATTGCTTGTGGTATAAACGACTTTATATTCACCAGGACCTGAAGTATGATAATAAGGTGGAAACTCAATATTTTCGATAGTGATTCCTGGTTCTAAAGAGGCAATATTTGATTTTTCTTCATATAATGTTTCAGTCTCTGCCAAGTCTGTTACTCTAGCAATAACATCAAAGTTGCTTTGAGTATTTGACCCGATATTGGCAAGATCTGTCATGAAGAATACTGTATCTATCTGCGATTCAGGCGTTTCGTAATTCGGCATAATAGCATGAAAGTTTGAACTAGGACTTAGCGTAAGATCAATGCTTTGTATTGGGTTCTCATCAGTTAATATAAGGTCATCGATACTCCAATGATATTCATCATTGCCACACCAACTCCATTGGATGAAAATGGAATCTTGATTTGAAGCTACACTGCTAATATCTAAAACTACTTTTTCCGGATTGCGGGACCATTTTTTAAAGCCAATGATTGGGTTTTCACCCGCCAACAAACTAGGATGTGGATAGAAAGAAGTCCAGTTCTTGCCATCAGTACTGATATTAACTCTTGCATTTGTAGAAGCATTTTTAGTGAATACCCCAATATGTGAATTGAATGTTAAGTAGACTTCTTCCTTTTCTTTACAGCTTATAGCTCCAGTGGTCAAACTCGATTGAAAAGGAGTTTGCGCAGTTAAGACAAACAGAGAGCCTAAAGAGCAAGTAGCGAATCCGTTTTCTGGAGTATCGGATTTAAATTTTACCTGAAAACCATTTTGGACATCGTTAAAATTAAATGGGCAGTTTTGGTTTGATGGATTACCATAATTAGTAGTGTCTGGACAATAAGACCAAAGTATTCCAATACCTGAGTCATCAAGGTTACTCCAATCATTGGGTATCCCATCTTCAAAATCCTGCGTCCAAAATATTTGCCCGTAGGCACCAATTAGACAGAACAGTAAAACGAGAATGGTAAGGATTAATCTTTTCATGATAAAGTAGGTCTAGTTCACCTTGCTATATATGTAACTAATATAATATAATTCTAAGAAACTAAGATGCCCTATATATAATATGGTCGCAAAACAAGCAATAAAAAAAGGGATGTTGAGCAATTGCTCAACATCCCTTAGGAAAATGAATTCAGTTAAGAATTATTTGCTTACTACAAATTTCTTAGTTTGAACGCCATCCTTAGTATCGATATGAATCATGTATACACCGCTAGCCAAGCTAGAGATATTGAAGTTTTCATTCAATTCAGTAACACTATCATATGCTTTAGTCATAACCACCTGACCAGTAAGGCTTACTATTGATATTTGCATATCTGTAGCTTCCTCAATAGAAAGATTAAGCGTGATGTCAGAAACAGCTGGATTAGGCGCTACAGTCATGGAGATATTTGCATTGATATCAGTTGCAGCATCAATAGGTAGTACTTCATATCCCAGTCTGATTAAAGGAGTAGAATCTTCACCGAAGTTACCCGTTGTCAAATCACCTGTTGTACTTGGACTAATTCTGAAGTAGTTTTCCTTACTAATGGCAAAAGAGTGTGCGTATCTTATTTTACTAAGATCTCCACCAGCATTTGCTCTTGCATTAAAGATCGCTGCAGAGTAGTCGTATGTGTCATTATCAGATATAGCCATTGCCATACCATTTGCAACTTCTGTAGTAGATTCTACTGTTGCCATATAGTGTGTTCCTGCCACGATATTCAAATCATTGATATCACCTAAAAATGATTCTATTTCTACAGTGATCATGTTGTTTTCAATACCAGTTACTGTATACTCAGAAATACCTATTCTAGTAAGTTCTGAACTATCATCTTTGTCGATGATTCCATCAAAATCGTTGTCTTCAATTTTGTACAACCATACTCTCAATAGTTCACCGATTATTTCGGTAGGATTTTCTAATTGGAAAGATATTTCATTAAATCTCAATGGCATTCCATCAAGAGAAGTTGCGTTTGGCGCATAGAAGATATTACCCATTTCCCATGCAAATGGCTCACCAGCTGCCCAGAATACATCTTCAGCAGTATTAGGTGTAAGTCCACCAGTAGATGTCCCATCTTCTTTTCTGAATACAGTTTCATCTACAATAGAAGATTCAAAACTTCTTACATTATTACTAAGATCATCATCTCTATCTGTAGTAACAGTATACGTGAAAGAGTAGTTTCCAACTTCAGCAGCAGGTGTGAAAGGCTGGAGAAAAGGTTGGTTTTCTGCCAATGAATCAGACTGAATAGATCCATAAGGTAAGTCTACATTATGTACTTCTGTACCAGCAGCATCTACACCAGTTACGTTTACATTTACATTTGTAAGATCTTCGCAAGCTAGGTTTGCGATATCTACTAGAAAATCATAGGAATCAACCATATGTATAGACATAGGGTTGATGTGTGATCTAGCATAGAAATTTGCTTGTGCTACGGCATCAGCAGCTGTTCCTTCTACTACTCTGATGTCATCTACTAACCAAGAGTAAAAGTCACCATCAAATCCAAATCTAATTCTAACGTCTGTATTTCCTTGAGCTCCCAATAATGGAATAGATCTATCGTTCATTTCAAAAGGACCGTTTACAACGTAAGCAGCTCCATAGTTAATAGATACATCACCTGATCCGATCGCTTGACTAGGGTTGATCCATGTCTCACCTCCGTCTAAACTATACTGAACCACAGGTCCAAGATCCGAAAGATTTCCTCCATTCAGTCCTCGGAATGCTTCCGACCAAGTAAGATTTACACAATCTTCCTTAGATAGATCTATTGAAGGAGATACTAAAAACGAAATAACATTAGGATAAGGTGGTGGTCCAACTGTGTTAACATCTCCAGTTCTCATGGTTTGAAACCAACCTGCAGGCATACCTACCACACCAACTTCTTGACATGCTAGTTCCAGGTTAGTAAGGCAATCAGAACTGTTAAAGGCAGTAGGTATACAACCTGTATTCGTCCACATCCAGTCATCAGCAACCATGTTGCCGTCTGGATCCATAGACATAGTTTCTGCTACACTAGTCCATCCATTAAATCCTTTGTCAAAAGTCTCTTCGTAGATTACTCTTGGGCCAGGCTCTCCTCCAGTACCTGAAGTATCAACAGGAGAGTTGTATGCACAAATTGAGAAAGTACCAGCGTTTACAGTAGGATCTGGTGCAGACCAAAGTCTTACTAAGTAAGTAGAGTTTGGTTCTAAACATTGTGGAGGAAAAGCAATAGTTCTTCTTCCAGGATTGTCAGAGAAACAGTCAATAGGCATAGTCTCCGTTTCACAGTCTGTGTAGATACCCATTCCTTGTTCCATGAGTTCAGTTCCACTAGTAGGATCTAAACGTACTTCGATAGTTACACCATTTTCAGGTGTTTCGGCACCAGTTTCAAAACTGTACCAAACATCATCAGTATACCATGAACCTGAGCATACTTCAGGACCATTGACAGTAGTAGCATCAACTGTTCCTCGAGTATCACCAGCTACAGGTGTGCATGATGCTGCGTCTGCTCCAACAACCAACAGGGTTGGAGTACTACAATCATCATTCGCCGGTTGTGCAAAAGCCATAACTGTGGCGCACATCATGACGAGCATTGAAAGTAATTTTTGTAGAGGTAAAATTCTCATACTAATATTTTTAAATTTTAATGAAAAAATGAATCTCCCTTATTTGTTTAAGTTAGATTTTTTGAAATTTAGGAATAGGTAAAAATAATTTATTTTCCTCATATAATGTAGGCAAAAACGTAATATTATTACCTTTTAAGACCTTATATGTCATGTGTTTTTCTTTAAATCTAGTACTCAGTGCTAAATTCCCGACAAAGTTGATCTTTTTCAAGAGGAACGACTCCCACTTTCTCGCATACCTGACCGCCAGCTATATTAGCCAATTGGCAAAGTGTCTTGGCTGAGACTCTATGTGCGATGCATAAGGCTACAATGGCTATAACAGCATCGCCAGCACCACATACATCTGCAATTTTTCTGGATTTTGTGCTCTTTTGCAGTTGAATATCGTCAGAGCCGTAATAAATACCATGCTCAGATAGGGTGATAAGGCTTATTTCATTTCCAAGTTTCGAACGGAGCTGATTATGAACCTTGTTTAAATCCTTTTCATTAACACCGATTTCCCAATTTAGCGCTTCTCGGATTTCTTTGAGATTAGGTTTGAAACAAGTTGCACCTTGATAAGACCAAAAATTTTCCTTTTTTGGATCCACTACTGTTGGAATATTTTTTTGCTTTGCGAGGCCCATAATCTCTGATATCAGAGTAGAGCTGAGAACACCTTTGTTGTAATCCTGAAATATGATCACAGCTACAGTCTCTGCTTGCAGATAGGCTTTGATTTTGGTGAGTAAAGTGGACTCTTCTTCTTGAGACAAGGTATGTATATCTTCTTCATCAACCCTCAATATTTGTTGATTTGAGGCTAGTATTCGAGATTTAACTGTAGTTTTTCTAGTCTTACTTTCAATTAAATATTCGCTGCTGATTTCACTAGCCTCTAATAGATTTTTAATAGCCATTCCATTTTCATCTGCTCCGACAATAGAAAAAAGAATGGGCTCTGCTTCTAGGGCTTTAATGCTTAAGGTGACATTTGCGGCACCTCCCAGGCGAGCTTCTCTGGATTGCAAGCTGACTATAGGTACAGGCGCTTCGGGGGATATGCGATCTATTTTTCCCGTAAGGTATTTGTCAATCATGACATCTCCAATGACCATTACTTTATTGCCAATAAAATGATCAAAAATATCTTTGCCCATGTTTACCTTTAGATTTAGGATGAAAGTTCTTTCAGGATATGTTGAGTAGCACCTTGGCTATTCCGCATATATGTCCCTACTTTTTGTTTTATTGAGATTCTTTGAGGCTCATTATTTACTTGCGAATATAGCTTTTTCAGATCATTTGCCGAGTTTATTGGGTAAGCGCATCCAAGCTGAACCATTTCTACCGCTTCTACAAATTTATGATACTTAGGCCCAAAACAAATAGGAAGCCCGAAGGCGGCTGGTTCTAGAGTGTTATGCAATCCAGTTTCAAAACCACCACCTATGAATACCATCTTTGCATGTGCATATATATCAAACAGTTTTCCAATATTGTCTATAAATAGAATGTCACTTTCTTCCTCAGTGTTTGAAAGCTTACTATATCGAATACTGTTTTGGTCTAACTTTGCTTGCAGTCTTTGGATGTTTTGAGAGTCTATTTCATGCGGAGCTATAATGATTTTTTCATCTTTAAACTCCTCTAGGCAAGCCTTGAGTATCTCAACTTCAGATGCATAAGCACTCCCTAAAACGATAGCCTTTTTTCCTTTCAAAAACGATTCAATCAAAGGTAAATCAACGGCATTTTTTGCACGCAACAAGACACTGTCCACACGAGTATCGCCAACTACAGAAGTGCGATCAATGCCTATATTTAACAACAGATTTTTGCTGTTCTGATCCTGAAGATAGATATGTTCAAACATGCCAAGCATTTGTCGATGTAGTCGACCCCGTAGGGGCTTAAAATAAACTTGATTTGATTGATAATGTGCTGATATTAAATAACTTGGAATGCCTTTTGTCTGAAGCTGAGCCAAGTGGAAATACCATAAATCATACTTGACAAAGATGGCTTTTTTAGGCTTTGTATATGCTATAAATTTAGTCGCGTTTTGAGCAGTGTCCATGGGTAGATAAAAGACCCAATCTACAGCTGGATAGTCCCTACGAACTTCGTAACCTGAAGGAGAGAAAAAAGTGAGTAATATCTTTTCACCTTTCTTGTGCAATTCATCTATTACACTACGAGCTTGCTCAAACTCTCCTAATGAAGAACAGTGAATCCAGATGGGATTGTGCACACCAATATGAGCTGCTTTTATAGTTTGCAACAGATCTTGTCTACCAGTTACAAATTTTCTTGCTTTGGTATTGAAGACGGCTGCTAGCTTTGCTGCAATAGCGTATGCAAGTATCCCTATGCGATAAAGTAATATCATCTAGTAATAGATGTCGTTTGGATTTTCATCGAGGTTGAATTTTATCATAATCCCTATCTTCAAACCGAGTAGTACATCAAATCTTTTCTCGTCATCCTTTCGCATAAGGGTATTGTCAAAACTCCGCCTACTCATGGTGTACCCTTCATACGCTTCTACTCCTCCAAAGACATTAAAAAGTCCACTTTTTCCGAAGTGTTGATAGCCCAAAAACTGATGAAAACTCAGACCATTTGTCAAACGATCAAAGCCCTTTATATTTTCCCCTTTCAGAATGTTTACATTTTGGAGATTGTCTTGCACTCGTATTTTGTGCTGAAGCAAGCCAGCTCCAAGGGTCAATCTTATTCCTGACATAGTGGATTTGCTCAGTCTAAATATCTTTCCAACATGTCCACCCATGTAAAAACCTCTTTGCTTCAGGTTGATTACGCTTACCGTTTGGTCTGTGCCAATCACATTTCCATTGTCATTCGTGATGGTAGTTAGGACGTCCTCGTTCACGGTATTTCCAAACAGCAGGGTAGCGGAAACACCAAGGATAAATTTATTTTTCTTGGTGATATAATCTGATCCGATACCAATCTCCAAACTATTGCCAAACCGGACGGCCATGTCTCTCGAAGGGCGATGAAAGGAGTAGGTGAAATTTCCACTGATTATACTTTTCAAATTTTCAGATTCAGACTTGTCTTGAGCAGCTAAATCAGAGATCAAAAGCATTAAGAAACCTATAAGGCAATATTTCATATGATGAGTAAGCATGTTATTATTAGCTTGGTTCGAGTCTTCAAAAGTAACCATCTTCCTGTACAAATACCTACGGACTTATGTATTAAAGACGCTATAATTCAGAATTCTGATTTGGGAGTGCCCTAGGAGTCAAATATTGTCGACTATCGTCTCCATATTTGACTCCTAGGTCGGGCTATACAGGACTCCGTGTTCACTCCGGCCCAC
>CALJVI010000178.1 GCA_937974575.1 uncultured Saprospiraceae bacterium
AATCGCATCTTCATAATCACCAAATTTATGAAACCGATAATCGAAAAAATGATGCAAACTTTTCAGAGCACTTTTATGGGTGTAAGGATAATAGGCTAAATCTGACAGCTGCCCAAGATTCTTTGAAAAATGAGTAGACACATAATCTACTGCCTCTGCCCAATGCGCATCTTTGACAGGCACAAAATGTAGAGGCACACTTGCTTTTTTGGGAAACTTTTTCCGATTGTCTGCATCATAACTCCACTGTCCACCCAAAGGCCTATCCAATCCTTCCAGCAATATTTGATGCTTGATGCGCTGATGCTTATAGAAACTAGTCTGAAAAAATGACTTTTTATCTGGCTTGAAAAAAGTCTGCAAATCTTTTCTGTTGTTTATAAATAGATCGTTCTCATGCTCCACCGCATCTATCTTAGTTTTTCCCAAACCTTCCTGCAATCTCTTCTCCAACCAAAAATCGGTAGGATTCATATAATGCACTTTCTTTACGCCTGCATCCTTCAAGCTGGGAATCAAATTTCTGATATCACTTAGTGGATCTATCGTTTCAACATAGTGCAGTACTTTCTTTTTTCTCGTCAAGTATTTTGCATAAGATTGCATACTCGCACGATGGTAAGCCAACTTCGTTTTATGAAAGTTAAATTCTTTAAAAAACAGGTGCTCTTCTATCAAGTAAATATCAAAATCATTGGATAGTGCAGGGTGATCTTCAAAGAGTTGGTGTGGAAAAATTAAATTTACTTCTTTCATCTATAATTTATTTGGAGGAGCCTCGATGAAAAAATCGAGACCGGGTCATCCGTTCCTACTCGCACTGTCTAGTCCTATTCTGTATA
Organism: uncultured Saprospiraceae bacterium; assembly: GCA_937974575.1. Lineage (GTDB taxonomy): Bacteria > Bacteroidota > Bacteroidia > Chitinophagales > Saprospiraceae > JALZVN01. The sequence continues at coordinate 843 of CALJVI010000178.1, forward strand.
GCCTCCTCTTGTCTCCGCTCGTACCTCTCGGAGCCTGCGTGGAGGCTTACATCATACGTCCTAGTCAGCACTCATACCACTACTACCCCTCTCCCATTAGTTGAGTTCCTTATTGTCGACATTCCATTTATTTCGTTGGGGCCTTACATGCGTTCGAAGTATTCTCTGCTTCTCTTTCTTGACTTTTAACATTTTTCTATGGCCCCATATCTTGTCTCTTGCCGCCTTAGCTGCGAGACCAGGTGCTACTATCGGAGCTGGATAATCTTCTCCCAATGTAAATTTATATGATATCTGCTCCATCATTGTCATCTTCCAAGGCTCATGGATAAATTCTGTAGGTACATTTTTCAATTCAGGTACCCACTTTTTGATGAAGATCCCCTGTGGATCATGATCTTGTGATTGCTTTATAGGATTATATACGCGCACTATATTTGTACCTGTAGTCCCTGCCTGCATCTGGATTTGTGGATAGTGGATGCCAGGTTCATAATCCAAAAACAGTCTCGCCAAATGGTACGTCCCTTCTCTCCAATCCTGGTCTAGCTGATGGCAATAAAAGGAAACCACCATGGCTCGCATTCTAAAATTGATCCAACCGGTAGCATGTAAACAACGCATACAAGCATCTACAAGCGGAAATCCGGTATGTCCAGTTTTCCATGCTTCTAGTTGTTCTTTTTCCAAGTCATGGGTAAGGGACTCATAGCCCTTATTGACACAACAGGTTTCGTAAGTGCATTCCACTTCAAATTTTTGGATAAAGTGGTCTCGCCATTTCAGTCGAGTCATCATCCCCGAAAAAGCTCTTTTATTGGTATCAAAATTGGGATGCTCATTGACATATCTGACGGCTTGCCGCACGCTGATATTCCCCCAAGCCAGATAAGGTGAGATGCGACTACATGATTTTCTACTTTCCCTGGGTTTGGATATTTGCCAGTGATAAGACTTTCCCCTTTCTGCTGCAAAAGACTGCAAGTATCTCCATGCAAAGTCTTCACCTCCAGGCTGAAAAGCCTCTTCCCTTTGAGCCAGTTCCTTTTCGAAATCCTCCTCTAGTGTAAACGGGTTCACAAATTCAATTGCTTTTTGAACTTGATATACGTTTTGAATGATAGGCTGATTTACCCTCTTGTACCAGGCCTTATCCCAACCTACTCTATTTTTGATTCCTCGCAGTACTCCATCCTTTTGGCACTCTGTCCATTTTATGCCAAGTGACTTACAAAGTTTAGAGACTGCCTTATCTCTTTTCCATGTGACCATAGTCCCACTCTCCTGGTAGGAAAACATTTCCGAAATTTCAAAAGAGTCAGATATGCATTGCAGGACAGCTGGTGCATCCGCATGACATATCACAGCAGCTTTCCCATAGGACGACATGTTATTGTTGAAGTTAAGTAGACTTTGGTATATGAATTTGAGATGCCTTGTTGAAGTATCGGGATAGGCTATCAATGTAGGTTCAAAACAATAAATGACAAGGTATGGGAGCTCACTCGCTTCCGCAAGCTGCAATGCATACTGATCTTGAGTCCTAATGTCTCTTTTCAACCAGACAATATTGATTTGCTTTTTCGATTCGACCACTCTGGATATTTGAATTTCTATAAGGTCGACATCCCACCATCCACATGAATGACTTGACCAGAAATCCAGGCTGCATCTTCGCTCAGTAAATACTTAGCCATTCCAGCTATATCCTTTGGTGTACCTATCCGCTTGAGTGGGTGCCGTTCAGCATTGGCTTCACGCTTTTGGTCGGTATTCAATATCTTTTCTGACAATGGTGTATCTGTCAAAGAAGGTGCAATGGCGTTCACTCGTATTTTAGGTGCAAATTCTGCGGCCAATGATTTTGTTAAGCCCTCTATCGCTCCTTTTGAGGCTGCAACCTGGGCATGAAAGGCAAATCCCTTTTGCACAGCCACAGTACTAAACATGATAATGGATGCATGTTCACTCTTTTTTAATCTTGGCAAACAGGCTTTGATGGCCTTTATAGCGCCCACTACTTGCAGATTGTAGTCTTCAATATAATCTTGTGGCTTGAGCCGGCTAAATGGCTTTAGATTGATAGACCCGGGACAGTAGACTAAGCCGTCTAGCGAGTCTGGCAAAAAATCTACATCAAAATCAGTAGTAACATCCAAATAATGCGCTTTTATATTTCCAGCATCTTCAAATGTATTTGAATGGTAAGTGCCAAACACCTGATTATCATCCTGCGAAAGCATTTCAGATAAAGCTTTTCCAATACCCGATGATGCTCCAATAACTAAGTAATTTTTCATGCTATTTAAACAGGGAAATAGCATATATGTTTACCCTGATCTAGATTTACTTCTGGAGCCTATGTCATTGCAAATGTTCCAGATATTTTGTGACCTCTTTGGTCAATATCTCCTTGGAGGAGGCATTCATATTGACAAGGGAATAGGCCTTAGCATCTAGGATACTATTTGTCCGCCACGTCCACTCACTGGCTGTAATCTCCTCCCCATCCTGATACCACCATGCGGTAAAGATTACATCCTCTCCTTTGATTAACTCTCCAGTATAGACCAGCTTCCCGTTAATTACAGTTTCGCTGATCTGCTTCAATGCATAGCCTGAACCTCTCCAGCAAAATCTTGGATCATGTGTACCTCTAATGGGCGATGCAGGTGGCTTTATATACACCAATAAATCATCATTGCTGTACTTAATAATATTATCCTTTAGTAGTTCTCTATCTAATCCTTGAAAATAGGTATCATCAAAATTACTTGATATCATTATTGGAGCTTTCCGCATATTCATTCCCGCAAAAGTCAAGGCGCCAAAAAGTAAAAAGAGGAATGGTAGCTGCTTAAAAACTGGGACATCAATGAACGTACTCGCATCACCAAGGCTTATTCTAGGACCTATTCTGGAAGCTATCCA
>CALJVI010000179.1 GCA_937974575.1 uncultured Saprospiraceae bacterium
GCGCAACATTATGGACCAAAGTATTTGCCACACCCAGCTGTAGGCGCAATCAAGAAAATGATAGATGAAGCAGATCGTCCAGGACGCCCTACCAAGAGAGGGTTTTATGAGTACGCCGATGATAGCGCTTTGCGTCAAAGACTCTGGACTGGGATGGAGGAGGTATTCCCGACGACCCAAGTTGTTTTTGATTTCAATGAACCCATGGAAAGGCTGCTAATAGTGCAAGTGCTGGAAGTGCTTTGGTGCATACATGAAGGCGTAGTAAAGTCTGTAGCAGAGGCCAACCTCGGGAGTATCTATGGCTGGGGATTTCCTGCATTTAAGGGAGGAGCAGTACAATATATCAGTGACTATGGAAAAGAACAATTTATAGCACGATGTCAACATTATGAAAGCCAACATGGACCTAGATTTAAAGTGCCAAAAATAATTCACAAACTTTTGCCGAATGAAAATCCAGCATAGAATAAAGCAGCTCGCAGAAAAAAATTTTAGCGCAGTACGAAAAATACGTAGACATCTGCATCAATATCCAGAGCTGAGCTATGCGGAAAAACAAACCGGAAAATACATTGCCGAATCGCTGCGCTCATTAGGCATTAAACACGAAACAGGCTGGGCGGATAATGGCATCGTTGCTTATATCCAAGGCAAAAAATCGAGCAACAGGGTCATCGCACTGAGAGCGGATATAGATGCACTACCCATTCTAGAGGCCAATAAAGTGAGCTACAAGTCCAAGCACAAAGGTGTCATGCATGCCTGTGGACATGATGTACATACAGCATCCTTGCTAGGTACGGCCAAAATATTGAATGACCTACGCGATGAGTTTGGTGGTACGCTGAAACTTATTTTTCAGCCTGCTGAGGAAAAATTTCCGGGCGGAGCTTCCATATTGATCAAAGAAGGCGTACTCAAGAATCCAAAACCGATGAGCATCATAGGGCAGCATGTGCATCCTCCCTTAGCTGCTGGAAAGATAGGCTTGCGCCCGGGTCAGTATATGGCTTCGGCAGATGAGATTTATGTCACGGTGACTGGCAAGGGAGGTCATGGTGCTTTGCCTCATGATTGTATAGATCCGATCGTGATCACTTCACATATTATCACAGCGCTGCAGCAGGTCGTAAGCCGCAATGCCAATCCGACCACACCAACAGTACTAACTTTTGGAAAAATAAACTCTACTGGTGGGGCTACTAATATTATCCCAAATGAGGTAAAGTTGATGGGGACTTTTCGCACCATGGATGAAAAGTGGCGCTACCAAGCGCATAAAAAGATGAAGAAAATGGCGGAGTCCATTGCCAAGTCTATGGGGGCAAAATGCGCCTTCAATATTTTGACAGGTTACCCTTCATTGATCAACGAGCCGCAGTTGACAGCGCGTGTAAAGGACTTTGCTATCGACTATTTGGGCAAGAAAAATGTGGTAGATCTTCCGATCAGAATGACCGCTGAAGATTTTGCGTATTACTCCCAAAAGATGCCGGGTTGTTTTTATCGACTAGGCACTGGCAATAAGAAAAAGGGAATCATCTCTCCGGTGCATACCAACACTTTCGATATAGATGAAGAGGCCCTGCGGCTAAGCACGGGGATGATGGCTTGGCTAGCGATAAAGGAGTTGGGAAATTAGGATTATAATTGTTTGGGTGCGTGCTCTGCTGCAAGGCTAGCGCACACCGGGCTATGCGTGACTCCGCGTTCGCTTTGGTCCTTTGCCTGCCCACGAGCTGCCCACGAGCTGCCCACGGACTGCTTCCTACGGTCGCATAACTTCTATCCCTCGCACAAAAAAAAGGAAATGCTTTGGAGATGGATCTATTGATTCTAAAATGTTCTGAATAAAAAAATGGAGCACAGCCGAGAATTAAGTCCTTATAAATTCGAATTTTCGCGGAAAGCCGCAGGCTAGGAGCACGACAAAGCGTGCCCCGACTGGAGTGTAACGGAATGTCGGGGTGTAGCGCGTAGAGACAAAGGATCGACGCGGCATCCTGAGTACAAACGCATGGCAATGCGTTTGTACTCAGGATATAGCATAGAGCCAGGTCACGCCTTGAGGTCGTGATGGCCCCAAAAGAAACATATATTAAAAATATCAATATATCTTCCTGAATTGCAACATGATATTGCGCATACACGTATGATATAAAGATTATCCAAGACTACGCATAATATAGTTTTACGCTTAAAAATGGGGCTTTTTCAAGCAAAATGTACTATTTTGAAGCTAGGACTCCTTATAATCCTTAATAATACACTTATCTAAATGGCTAGAATATTAATAGTAGATGACGAGAGTAGTATCCGCAAAACCCTGCGTGAGATACTTGAATTTGAGAAGTATGAAGTAAATGAGGCTGCCGATGGTTTAGACTGTTTGGTAAAACTCAAGAAACATAAGTACGATGTGATCATCATGGATATCAAGATGCCAAAAATGGATGGTATGGAAGCGCTCGAAAGAGTGCAACTCATAGCGCCTGATACCCCTGTGATAATGATATCAGGTCACGCTAATATCGATACTGCTGTAGAAGCTGTAAAGGTCGGAGCATTTGATTTTATATCCAAGCCACCAGATCTGAATCGTCTATTGATCACGGTGAGAAATGCAATGGATAAATCTGCATTGGTCACCGAGACAAAGGTGCTGAAGAAAAAAGTACACAAAGTAAGAACACCTCAGATCGTTGGGGAATCTGCTCCGATCATGGAGATTAAGAAAACCATAGATCGAGTAGGGCCAACAGATGCACGTGTGCTGATCACTGGTAATAATGGTTCGGGAAAGGAACTGGTTGCAAGATGGTTGCACGATAAGAGTGGTCGTAATGATGGCCCAATCATAGAAGTGAACTGTGCTGCGATACCTAGTGAGTTGATCGAGAGTGAACTATTTGGACACGAGAAAGGATCTTTTACAGGTGCATACAAGCAGAAGATTGGTAAGTTTGAATTGGCCAATGGAGGGACTATATTCTTAGATGAAATAGGAGACATGAGTGCATCGGCGCAAGCAAAAGTATTGCGTGCACTGCAAGAAAGTAGAATAACACGAGTCGGTGGTGATAAGGAGATACGAGTAGATGTAAGAGTGGTAGCGGCGACAAATAAAGATTTGCAAGAGGAGATCAGAATGGGAAGATTCCGTGAGGATCTTTACTATCGTCTTGCAGTGATCTTGATCCATGTACCATCGCTAGATGATAGAAAAGACGATATCCCACTATTGGTAAATCACTTCAATAAGATGATTTGTCAAGAGTATGGAGTCTCACCAAAGCAAATAGAGCCAGCAGCATTGACAGCATTGCAAGATGTGAGTTGGGCTGGAAATATCAGAGAACTGAGAAATGTAGTAGAGCGATTGATTATTTTGAGTCAGGATAAGATCACTATAGAGGATGTACAAACATTTGTAGTGGCTTCAAGCAGTCAGAATAAATCCAAACTGCAAGAAATTTTCAGTAAGTTTAAAGATGTCGATGAATTGCATTCCTTTATTAGTAAGGAGTTTGAGAGATATCGACAGCCAGGTTAAGGAAATTTTTCATATACATAAGTACTAAAAAAGGGCCTGCTTCTTATAGCAGGCTTTTTTGTGTCTTGCATGTGGGTATTCCATGCTATTTCTTAAATTTGTAGTCAATACAAAAAAATAACAGAATGAGTAATCAAGAATCAAGTAATGACGAAATAGAAAAGATAGTCGAAAGTAAAGAGCATGGTAAGCGTATGAAGCAATGGACAAAGATAAAAGGCGAGAATGCCTGGACTATGTTTAAAGTGATTGCTGAGTTTGTCGATAGCTTTGAAGTGATGAATAAGATAGGGCCGTGTATTTCTATCTTTGGATCTGCACGTACCAAGCCTGATCATCCATATTATAAAATGGCTGAAGCAGTCGCTAAGCGTATGGTCGAAGAAGGCTATGGTATCATCACCGGTGGTGGACCAGGTATCATGGAGGCAGGTAACAAGGGTGCCTTTGATGCTGATGGAGTATCGGTAGGTCTGAATATCGACTTGCCATTTGAGCAGAGTCATAATGCTTATATCCATCCTGCGTTTAATCTCGATCACAGATACTTCTTTATAAGAAAAGTGATGTTTGTAAAGTATGCTCAGGCATTCGTAGTATTGCCTGGTGGCTTTGGTACTTTGGATGAGTTGTTTGAAGTGTTGACTTTGATACAAACTAAGAAGATTACAAGAGTTCCTGTGATACTGGTAGGAAAAGAATTTTGGGGAGGTATGAGTGATTGGATCAAGAATGTAATGCTTGAACAAGCGCATAATATCAGTCCTGATGATATGGATCTTATACCTATAGTGGATACCCCAGAAGAGGTAGCTACCATCATCAATAACTTCTATGAAAAAGAGGATAGTTCATTTGAGCCGAACTTTGAATTGTAAAAATAATAGTGAAATAGAAATGAAAAAAGGTCGATGCGCAGAGCGCATCGACCTTTTTTGATTTGGCTTAAAATCGGGGCCTTCCCGAATCGGAGCCGGAATTTGGATTTCGACTTTGTTGTTGGTTTCTAGAGTCTCTACTAGCTCGCTTATTGCTATTTTGGTCGAGGAATCTCCAGCTCAACCCAAACCTGAAAGAGAGTTCCTTTTGCGGATAGTAGGGCACTTGGTAGAAGGTGTCATCTGTAAGTAGGGTGCTTATGTTTTCCATTTTTAGGAAGATGCGAAATGTCTGCACTACAAAGCCAAAATGGACATCGAGAGCAGGGTAGAGTTGTATTTCTCTTTCGTCTTGCACATAAAATTGGCCAAGCGCAGGGTTGAAGTTGTTGGCAAAGTAGGGTGCATTTAGCCTGAGGTCAAGTCCTAGTCTCGCCAGCATGATCTTATTGAAAATCTTGCGTTGCACAAAAAGGCTGTGTCTTGACCACCAATTGGGAAGTCTAATGACATCATCATCCGTACTGCTTTGAAGCATGACCATGTTTTCAAGATGTAGGATTTTCCAGCTAATATCTTTTCGCAGATATATTTGAAGTAGATTGATAGCTCCATCTTTCTGTGTAGGAGCAAACTGATCTGTATAGTATACATGATTGTCCAATAAGAAATAGGATACTCCTGCTTCTAACTGAAATTTGGGTAGCAAGTATTTGAAGCCCAATTCCGAATGGAATGATTTATTGAAATCTGTATTCCAAACTTGAGTTTTCGTGATGAAGTTTTGCTGGGCATAGATACTCGGGCTATACAGTTGTTGTCTAAGTATTCCTTGAAGGGAACCCCATTTATTCATATTGAGATTGGCGGATGCGCTTATACGAAAGTCGCCAATATTATCTAGTAAACCTACTTGGCCAAAAATATCTAAGGTGAGCTGAGGAAAAGGGTTTACCTTCCAAGCGCCTTCCGCAAAAAGATTGTTGATTACTTTATTATACCCCTCTCCGTCAAATCGGGCCAACTGATGACGCAGGCCAAGTCTAATGTCTCCAAGTATAGAAGGTACGACTTCACCCTTGTAGGTTTTGAGTGTATTCAGTCCTATATAATTATCTAATAATTTTTGTAGGAGTACGACACGCAGACCCCGAACATCTGTGATTAAATTTTTGTAATAAGCAGAATCAACAGTAGCATCAGAAAAACGATATATATCGTTGGTGTATTTAATCTTGTGATTCAGATTGAATATGCGACTACTGACCGTGGTGCTGTCTTTGCCTCCAGCCAGGGTAAGATACTGTGTAAGTGCGGCACTTCGCATCCTATATCTTAGTTTTGCAGATTGCCCTGAGATGGTCTGTGGGATGGATATCCCTACCTCTAGTGTGTCTGCATTGCGAATGACATCATCTATAACCGAAATAGGAATGCTTGGATTTGTACTAGAAATACCTCCATTATATAATTGGTTGATCTCATTGTGTGCATAGGTAAAGAAAGCTTGATATTTGCTATTTGGTTTTTGATATGCAAGGCCAGTGATCAAGCTGGTATTTTTTGAAGAAGGAAATGGGAAAAGGGCATTGGAGTTTAAAGGCAGATCGGCATTGTTGAGGGAGTGAATCAGCCGATCATGACTCACAGAAACTTTAATCCCATTGTCAAAGCTACGGCCAAAATCACCGTGAAAAACATGGTCATTTTGTTCTGTGCCTTGAGAATAATAGAAATCTGAAAAAGCTTTACTCTTGGTATAGAATCTGACCTCCGACTCATCACGGATATAGGGTGCAAAAACATCAATACCTGTGCGCGATCCAAATTTGTCTTCCCACTTGTAGTGTAGCGGTAGCATGGGGCCACCTATAGCTCCCAAAGTAGCATAGTCGTATTTTCCTTTTCTTGCAGGATCATATTGAATAAAAGGTGTATTGACTATAGTGTCTACAAATTGGTGGATCTGTTTTGGAG
>CALJVI010000180.1 GCA_937974575.1 uncultured Saprospiraceae bacterium
ATCAGATTATCTGTCTTTAAAACAGGGTTGATACTTCTATTAAAGAAAGCCGAAGCTCCGAGCCGATCATCAATTTTTATCCTGCATCCAAGATTGTAATTCAAATAATAGGTATTCCAATTATCTTGATATTCGTTGACAGGGTAAAATTCAAAGATAGGGTAGACCATTGTTGACTCCAATCGATTGTTTACCATAAAATTATTTTCTAGTCCTGCATAAAAAGCAAATTTCAAATTATCGCTTTTAGGATTAATGATGTAGTCAGCAAAGATACTTAGCGTCAAGTATGATAATCTATTCTGCAATCTGTTTTCACTAAACGTTGTAGCAAGTGAACCAATCGTTCCTGTCTGAGCCAATTCCGTATACCCTTTATTTTGAAAGTTCACAGAAGACCTCACTTCCCATCTTTTTGATAGAATCTTTGAGGCATAGACACCGACATTGATGCCACTTAGATTGTCCCATTGAAATTGGCCATCTTCAGGAATAGTAGGGTCAGAGTTAGTGTGGCTTGAGAAGTTATTGCCAATCGTTATTCCAAGTTCCGATAGCTGTGCAGAGATATTAAAGCTTATAAATAATTGGATTAGTAAGATTAAGAATATGGTTTTCATTTTCATTATTGTTTCAAGTTTCTTTAGGCTAGATGTAATTCAAACATCTAAAAAGAAATAATATTCTAGTAATTGAGTTAATTTTTTCTCGTTCAAAGAAAGGCCGTGCAATCCAATAACCAGCGGTAATCTACGATCAGATAATAGAAAGGGAGTCACACAAACCTAAAGGTCAAGACTATTACACCACAAATCTAACCTCCTGAAAATCAAACACCCGAGTAGACTCCTCCAGCTGTAAGACCAATTTTCCAAGAGGATCAACCCCTCGAACAATCCCAGCTTGATGCTTGCCATCTATAAGGAAGGTAGCTACTTGATCCAATAGAAATAACTGCTGAGTATATAGCTTCGTCATAGCTTCCATGCCAGATGAAGACTTAGACTGGAGGTAGCGCTTTTCGAGAAAATAGCAGAGCGCCTCTAGGGTGAGTTCTAGGTCTAGTGTCTTGCCGAGTATTTTCTGGAGAGATGTAGGATTGGGCAGTGTAGGATCAAATTCCGTTTGGTTCACATTGAGGCCGACACCTATGATAGCAGATGAAATAGTTTGCTTAGTGATGTTGTTTTGAATCAGGATGCCTGCTACTTTATTCTTACCGATATAGATATCATTGGGCCATTTGATAGAAGTGTGTGTAACCCCTAAATCTTCAAGTAGATCGAATACAGCCAAGCTGGTAATAATATTGAGATGAAACTGCTGCCGAGGTAATATATGTTTAGGATGAAGGATGAAAGAAGTGAGTAGATTAGTCCCAGCAGGACTGTACCACGAATTGCCTCGCTGCCCTTTTCCTTGCGTTTGAAGATCAGCGACGAGGGTGGTCCCCTCTATAAGCGAACCCGCAGCCAATAAGTTCTGAGCCTCCAAATTGGTGGATTTTAGGCTTTTATAGCGCAAAAGAACCTTTCCCATGAAAAGAGTGTTACTAATATGGCTCATATGATGTTAATATATCGTAACTTCATTATTTAAAAGTAGATTGAAATACCTCGTGCTGTTGTAAAGCCAAAGATAATTTAAAGACTTGGTTTTCTGCATATTGGACGAGGAGCTAAAAAGCAAATACTTCAATTTTATTTCACACTATTTGATAACTATAAACTAGTCGATTTTAGAATTTGAATTCACCTAAGAAAGTTAATACAACTAATCCTGTCGAACAACTCAATGATCTAATCATTGATAGCATTCAAGACATAAAAGGAAAGAATATAATAAAGCTTGATCTAAGGCAACTAGAAGACGCTCCAACTGATTTTTTTATCATTTGTGAGGGAGATTCTAACACCCAAGTCAGCTCAATTGCTGGAAACATCAGAAAACGATTGAAAGAGGAGGCCGAAACCATGGCAACTCACGTAGAAGGAGAGCAAAATTCTCTCTGGATTCTGATGGATTACTTTAACGTAGTAGTCCACATATTCTATAAAGAAACACGTAAATATTACGAGTTAGAAGACTTGTGGAGTGATGCGATTTTGACGGAGTACGAGACTTTATAGCAAGAAACAAGTTATACGTCGAGAATAAGCTGAATTCTCCAACATTTACAGCATATAGGACGTTTTACTTATCAATAATGTTCAATGGAAGATAATCAAGATAAAAATAAACCAGGATTGCCTAAGTTCAATAGCTATTGGATCTATGGGGCTATAGCCCTGATGATCATAGCAGCACAGGTATTTCTAGTGCAATTCGGCAATGTTGATAAGGTCAACTACTCCCAATTAGAGGAATTTGTGCGGGCAGGCGATGTGGAAAGAATCACCCTCGTCAATGATAAGAAGGCAAAAGTCTACTTAACAAAAGATGCTTTGTCAAAGTCTCCACACAAGGAAAAGGCCTCTGCATCCAAATTAGGGCAAACGGAGAACTACTACTGCCAAACTCCTGAAGCGAAAGTCCTAATGGGCGATCTTGACAAATGGCAAGATGGCGTAGCTCCAGGCAATAGACTGGGTATAGAATTTGACGAAGAATACAACTACTGGGGTGCAGTCCTAGGCTGGTTGTTGCCAATATTCCTTTTGGTGGCTATATGGTTGATCATTATGAGACGTATGGGTGGTGGTGCAGGTGGACCTGGATCACAAATCTTCAATATAGGAAAGTCCAAAGCAGCGCTATTTGATCAGAATGCGAAAGTGAACGTAACATTCAAAGACGTAGCTGGTCTAGACGAAGCAAAAGAAGAAGTCATGGAAGTCGTTGACTTCCTTAAGAATCCAAAGAAATATACATCCCTTGGTGGAAAGATACCTAAGGGGGTACTACTTATCGGCCCTCCTGGTACTGGTAAAACATTACTTGCAAAGGCAGTAGCTGGAGAAGCAGGTGTTCCTTTCTTTTCGATCTCGGGATCGGATTTTGTAGAAATGTTTGTAGGAGTGGGAGCTTCTAGAGTAAGAGATTTATTCAAGCAAGCAAGAGAGAAAGCACCATGTATTGTATTTATCGATGAGATCGATGCGATAGGTAGAGCTAGAGGCAAAGGCCAAATGCAAGGTGGAAACGATGAACGTGAGAATACCTTGAACCAACTCTTGGTAGAGATGGATGGTTTTAGCACGGACAAAGGCGTTATTCTTATGGCCGCTACCAATAGGCATGATGTACTAGATAGTGCATTGATGAGACCAGGTCGTTTTGACAGACAGATTGGTATAGATCGCCCAGATCTAGTAGGTAGAGAAGCCATTTTTAAAGTGCATCTAAACAATATCAAAACCAATGATGGTGTCCAACCATACACTTTGGCTGAGATGACTCCAGGTTTTGCGGGTGCAGATATTGCCAATATTTGTAATGAAGCAGCACTAGTAGCCGCTAGAAGAAATAAGAAGGCAGTAGATATGGATGACTTCAACTATGCGCTGGATAGAGTGATAGGAGGTCTAGAAAAGAAAAATAAAATCATATCTCCAAAAGAGAAAGAAATTATTGCTTATCACGAAGCAGGTCACGCAGTGTGTGGATGGTTTTTGGAGCATGCCTCTCCATTGGTGAAAGTAACTATTGTTCCTAGAGGTATAGGTACATTGGGCTATGCTCAGTATCTGCCAAAGGAGGAGTATATCACTAGAACGGAAGCCTTGCTTGACAGAATGTGTATGACATTTGGCGGTAGGGCAGCAGAGCAGATTATCTTTGGTAAGATCTCTACAGGAGCGCAGAGTGATCTGGATCAAGTGACCAAGATGGCGTACAGCATGGTTACTGTATTTGGTATGAATGAAAAAGTAGGTCAAGTATCTTTTTATGATATGGCTCAAAACAACTTTCAAAGACCATACTCAGACGATACAGCTACCCTTATAGATGATGAGGTTAGAGCATTGGTAGAAGGGCAATATAGGAGAGCGATTCAATTACTAACAGACAAGAGCGAAGCTCTAGAAGTATTAGCGAAGCAGCTACTCGATAAAGAAGTACTGCTCAAATCTGATGTAGAAAGGCTGATTGGTCCTAGACCTGTAACCAAAGATGTACTCATCGCAGAGAAAGAAGCTTTCATAGATAGTGGATTCAATGAGAATGGGGCAAAAGAAAATGGGGTAGATAAATCGGATGGTAGTGCAACTACTGATCCTGATGACTAATAGCTAGATATACGATACTAAAAAAGCCGAATCAATTTCACATTGATTCGGCTTTTTTAATAATATAGCTTTATATTTTTTTTTAGGCTTGTTCTTCGGTTTTGACTTGAAGTTGGAATCCATTACCATGGATGTTTACGATCTCTAACTTGGTATCTTTCTTAAGGTATTTGCGAAGCTTGGTAACGAATACATCCATACTCCTAGCAGTGAAGTAGTTGTCTTCACCCCAGATCTTTGTAAGTGCTTCTGAACGTGGGAGGATGTCATTTACTTTAATGCAAAACATCTTAAGCAATTGCGCTTCTTTAGGAGAAAGCTTGTCTTTGCTCTCTTCGCCATCTGCAGCTTTGTGTGTCAGAATACGTAAAGGGAAATTGAAGTGATAATCACCAATAGTGAATTCCTTTACATCTTCAGCAGGATCAGCTTTAGCGCCTGATCGCTTCATGATGGCTTGTATTCTAAGTAATAGTTCTTCTGAATTAAAGGGTTTACTGATATAGTCATCGGCCCCAATTTTGAACCCTTCCAAAACATCCTCTTTCATAGTTTTGGCGGTTAGGAAAATAATAGGGACTATCTTATTCATTTCTCTAACTTCTTTTGCTAGAGTAAAACCGTCTTTCTTGGGCATCATTACATCAAAGATGCAAAGGTCAAATTGACCTTTTTTAAAGCTTGCGAGCCCTTCTTCACCATCTTGAGCAAGAGTGACTATATAGTCATGCATTTCAAGATAGGATCGTAGCACATCACCGAAGTTTTGGTCGTCTTCGACCAGCAAAATGTTCTGGTTCGGCATATTTTTGTATAATTTTAGTTTCAGTTCTTAGATATCATCTTAAAAGAAGATATAACGCAATATCCGCAAATAAATTTTAACATTTACAGAATACTTAAGTAAAACTACTGTTTTGGTTGCGAATAAGGGATATTTAATATAAATCTACTTCCTTTTCCTAGTTCACTTTTGACTTTGACAGTGCCTGAGTGGGCTGTGACCAAGGCTTTTACATAGCTGAGTCCAAGACCAAATCCCTTGACATCGTGCAAGTTACCTGTATGTACCCGATAAAATTTCTCGAAAATATGCTTTTGGGCCTCTTTACTTAGACCTATTCCATTGTCCTGAATTGTTATTTCTATGCTTTCAGCTCTGTCCAATGTAGAAACCTTAATTTGAGGCTTTTCAGGAGTATACTTATTGGCATTATCGAGCAAATTATGGATGATATTGGATATATGGTTTTCGTCCGCTTCTATGATGAATTTACTTGCTTGCAGCTTAGCTTCAACATTTCCTTCTTTTTGTACTACTTGCAAGGATATATTGGCAACGGCTTGGTTTATGACTGTATGAAGATCTACTTGGGAGAGTTTGAGATTTAGATTTTCACGGTCAAATTTTGCCATTTGCAGCACCTTCTCGACTTGCTCAAGCATTCTCTTGTTTTCTTGTTTGATGATATTCGCAAAGCGAGTCACCTTATCCACATTGCCGCTGATCTTAGGACTCTTGATAGAGTCGGCAGCTAATGATATCGTCGCTATCGGAGTCTTAAATTCATGCGTCATATTATTGATGAAATCCGTCTTCATTTCGGATACTTTCTTTTGGCGAAATACGATGAGAATAGTATAAATGAAGCAGAATAATATGGCACCTGTAAAGAGAAGTGCTGCTAGCAAAGACTTCCAAGTTGACGTCCAAACAAAACTATTGAGATAGGGAAAGTGCAAATATAGATATCCAGGTGTGCTATTGACAGAAGTGTACAAATCTATTCTGTACCTAGAATTGATCAACTGAAGCTCGCCATCAGTATACTCCGGTACGACTACTTGAGGTCCAAAATCATCTACTTGGTAGTTGCCATTTTTGATGACAAAGCTATTCCGTCGGGTAGAAAACACACCATAGCGATACTCTGTAAAAATTCCATTTGCGCTGAGTTTGCTATCTATGAGTTGTTGTAATTTTGCTGGTGAAGGGAGACGTTTTTCTACTTCACGGAGACGCAGGTCCAGATTTTGAGATTGTATTTTCTTTAAACGTTTTTCTTTTTCAGAGTCATTAGAAAAATTGATGGAGTTGGTTTCGATTTGTTCTTGTCTTCGCAGATATTCGGACACATCCTTCAGGGCATCTTGGATATTGATTTCAAAATTTTCCTTCCCCAATTTTATTGACCAATTGATCCAATACATTTGGAGTGCACCTATCCCGATCATAGCGACAGACATGAGTACAATGATAATCCAAATAGATCTTCTCTTCATAGAATGGTAAATTACACAGAAATTATTAATTGGTACAAGACTAGCCTAGTCCTTTGCATGCTGCTGTGATATTTTCTTGCCCCAAGATAACGTATCTACACTTCCTTTATGATGGAGAAAATCATAAAAGGTGTTTTTTTTGCGTGAGCGATGGTAGCTGGTGTCTGCGTAGCAGCAGTCCCTTGGCAGGTGTGTTGGGCAGGTGTGGGACCGAGTGAATAGCGAGCCAGCGGACGTAGCGACCCCACCCGTGCGAAAGGCAGGTAGGCAGGCCAGGGGTGGGGTCACGCCCAAATCTAGAAGCTAATTAACTAGACTTTAACATATTATCTAAATTTTCTCTTTTCGATTAGCCTTATATTTGTAGACATCAAAAATTGTTGATAATGAAGTATGTACAGCTTATATGTTTATTTGGATTGATGTTTTGCGTGCAATTAGGTTCGGCGCAAACATCCGACAAGATATACGAAATAACAATCACCACCATTGATAAAGACGGAGACAGGAAGGTCAAAGAGTTGGTCATCGAAGGTGAAGAGCTCAGTCAGGAAGAGATTGACGAGTTGGTAAATGGACAGCTCGACGGTAGTGAAAATGAAGTCGATGTAAACGTAAATGTCAATGTAACCGACAAGGGAAACAATAGGGACGAAAAAACAAAAACGATAACCAAAATCATCAAAAAGAGAACCAATCTAAATGATGAAGAAAAAATAATCATTGATGAGACGGATATGGAAATAGAGGTGATCAACGACAGAGTATATATCAATGGCGAGGAAGTTAAGGAGGGAGAGTTTGGAGACAAGAAAGTAAGGATCCTAAAATTTGATGAAGGAGAGGATGTATTTATGGAGGAAGCTCTAGAGGATGTATTGAATGAAGAAGGAATAGAGATCGGAAAAAATGAGAAAATTTATTTTATTGAAACAGAAGAGTCAAATGAGGGTATTGCTTTTCTAGGCGTGACCGTAGGCAGCAGTAAAGATGGTGGAGTGAGCATTACGGGAGTTGTCGAAGGCACTTCAGCAGAAAAGATGGGACTCAAAAAAGGAGATATCTTGATGTCGATAGATGGCCACAAAGTGATCGGATATTCCTCTTTGAGCAAGACCATCAAGTCTTATATTCCAGGTGAAAAGGTCAAGTTGGTGTATACTCGCAATGGGGAGACCAAGGAGGCGCAAGTAGCATTGAGTGACTACCAAAAGTATTCCACTGATGCAGTAGCTAGAGCAGAAAGAGGACCTCATGGAAAAAAGAGAATGCATGGCCATCGAAAAGCGGGCCCAGCAAAGGCTTCCCTTGGCGTAAAGGTGAAAATGATAGAAGAGCACATAGTGATAGCACAAGTCATAGATCAAAGCGCTGCGCAAAAAGCAGGACTGCAATTGGGAGATAGAATACTGAAAGTAAATAAAGCGAAGATGTTAACTATGGATCAATTTTACCATACCGTCAAAGCATATAAAATAGGAGATGAGTTGAATTTTAAAATAGAAAGGGATGGCAAAAAGAAGAACATTCAAGCTACACTCGAACAAATGAAACCTAGAGGCAAAAGGTATAAAAAAAATAAGTCAAGTCGCACAGAGCGCATCATTATCAAGGATGGTAACAGCGTTCAAAACCGAGCAGATCGCGAAGCTGGCGGGGCTATCAGATTAACAGATTTTGAGCTTTCTCCGAACCCTAGTCCAGGTAAGATCAATGTATCTTTCGAAATGGATAGACTTGCAGAGGGCGAAACATTTGTAGTACGTATCATATCGCTAGAGGGAAAAGTAATTGAAGAAAAAGTAATTGACAGTTTGGATGGAGTATATTCTGCTGAGTATGATTTGGTAGACTCGCCAGAAGGGATTTACCTCTTTCAAATAGAAAAGCAAGCACAGACTTTTACAAAGCGATTTGTG
This sequence comes from uncultured Saprospiraceae bacterium, assembly GCA_937974575.1. Lineage (GTDB taxonomy): Bacteria > Bacteroidota > Bacteroidia > Chitinophagales > Saprospiraceae > JALZVN01. The sequence continues at coordinate 8,432 of CALJVI010000180.1, forward strand.
ATCGGACGAAAATAAAAACAATAGCTAATAGAGTTGGTCTAAAATAAAAATGAGCTTCTACTGCTAGGTGGAGGCTCATTTTTTGTTTTGGGATCATCGCCGTCTCGCGAAAAGCGAGAGGCGTCGGTTGATCCGCTATATCCAGACATTCCGCTACGCTACAGTCTGGATGCCGCTCCTCCACCTTGCTTCTACGCGCCTCCGGCTTGTCGAGCTTTGAGGCCTGCGGCCTGTCGCAACATCGTTTTCGGCTATCAATGTTTCATCAATTTTTGCTGGAAGATGTGTGTTTTGTTTTTTCCTTCTACAAAATATAGACCGCTAGGATAAGACGAAAGATCAATAGATTTACCAGAAATACTAACATTTTGCAAGGTACCTGTAGCATTGTAAATGTGGATATCAAATATGGATAGATCGTCTACTGCAGACTCGATATAAAAGATACCATCACTAGGGTTAGGAAAAATACTGATATTGATTTTGGCCAGATGTGTAGTGGATACATCACAGTTGAGTTGGACCAGTTGGCACCTCTGACTTTCTAGCACTCCACGCATCAAAGCAATTTGTCCAATAGTAAAACTGTTGACACACTCCTCTGTAGAGTAATCCATAAAATTTTCAATCATGTCCGGCAGATCATCTGCAGAAGCGGAGCATGTATTTTGTAGTGCGTTGCATGTAAATTCACTGGAGGCGCCAGCATTAGGAGTGTCTTCTATGCCGTCATCTTCATCACAACTGTCTAGAGCTCCAAATTGGCCATCACCCCAAATATGTCTAAGGCCGAGGTAATGACCTACTTCATGTACCGCTGACCTTCCTTTTTTAAATTGTATTTCTTCTCCTAGACCTGGATCGACCATATTAGGATTGTTTTTTCCTACTACTCTATAGTCCAATACTACCCCATCAAAGTTTGGGTTTGGCACCATAAGCTCTGCGGGCCAGTTGTCTAGATCATTTGGTGGATATGCATAACCTAAGAGTTGACCTAAATTTTGCCCAGCAAAAGTGATAGGCTGGATCTTGCAAATCCATATGTTGAGAAAACGATTTACATCTCTGGGATCACTGCCTCCAATGCTGGAAACTTTGACATTGTCAGCCAGTTCGTTTGCAAAAAGATCGATCTCAAAAAGGGTATCGGTTTCTACGTAGATTACCTCTTCAAGTGTAAAGTTGATCATAGGGTTGCCTACAACATCTGCAAATATGTCTCGGACATTATCTGCATCTTCATTGAGTCTTTGAAAGTCTTCATTGAGTATTTCTATTTGGGAAGTAATTAATGAATCATTTAATTTTTCTACTTCTTCGTTCCACACCACATGCACTACCACAGGAATGGTGTAGGTCATATTGGAGTGTGAGGTCAATGTATGCTGCTGCTTAGCGTTTTCAAAAGTTTTATTGATCGACTTTCGATATCCTGGATATTGTTTTTCCATTTGATCCACTACGAGGTCATATCCACAAATGACCTGTTGGCTAGAAAGAGAAGTGCATAAAAGTAGAAAGCTAATTAGACTTAGGATGGTTTTTTTCATGTTCTTGTTTTTTAAAAATACAGCAAGTGAAATTGTTTTTCGCCCAATGTATTGAACTCCATAGTAGGAGAAGGTATTTTGATGATATTCAAAAATTTGCAAACTCCACGAAGTGCCTTATTTTTGATAGGAAGTTTTTCTAAATCTATATCTAGTGATAGATACAGCTGTTTATGTCTTTTGTCATTGCCTGTGGAAAATGTTGCACCGCCTCTAGTCCATCCATTGCCATAGGCACCTAGCATACCCTGAGCACCATAGCCAACAGCTAGGTTGAGCCAAGTTGGAAATTTAGTGCTTTTAGGGGCAACAATGGATTTGAGATTTGCCGAAAGCCATATGGTTTGGGCATTATAATCTTTGACTATTCGTTCGGCAGCTCCTTTGCCAAATGATTCTTCTGCTCTGTCTTTGACCGTAGTAGTTTGGCCATTATTGACCATTGGCTCTGTGCTGTAGGAAACAGGGGTGTAGCTTAACTTCATCCTCAGTATTTGATCTTGCCACAAAAACTCTTGAACACAAAAGAGTAAAGATCCTCCTGTATTATAGGCTACATCATACCAAGACCATCCCCAATTGGCAGAGCGGCTATCAAAAAATTCTATGGAGGTTTGAGCCAGCGTACTAAATGCAAAAGCAGATAGTGCAGCGTTTTTTGAATTCATGCCCGTCCACCTTAAAGAATGATAAAATAGTTTGGATTGCATATAAGCGCTATAAGCATGTCCGTATTTATCCATATTTTCCCATTCGCCCCAATCATTGAAAGTGTGAAAGGGTTCCTTCTCAAAGTCTTTATACCAGAATTGATTGAGCGCAATCATAGAGGCCGTATAGGTAGTGGCTCCAGTAATACCTATCGCCAATAGTCGTTTTTTGTGTAAAGTCTCTGGAGTTTCAAAAAAAGAAAGCTTGGATTCAGTTTGACCTATGCAGTGGTGAAATGAAAGCAATAGGGACAATAAAAACAAAAAGGTATGTTTAGGCATTGTATACAGGGGACTTTTTATGTCTATTTATGGGTCTGTGCCTGATAAAGATACACCTTAGTCCTAGAAAGTAGGCAGTCTGACAGAATAATATTAAATTTGATCAGATTTGCTATTACTTTGAATCTGAAATACTTAACAAGAAAAAATATAGAACAATGAATCAAAATAAATTAGCCTCTTTCGGGGTTGTTGGATTTATTCTTTTGATCGTACTAGTAGCGATTATAAGCAGTCTTTTTGTAACTATTGATGCTGGACACAGAGCCGTTCTATTCAAGCGCCTTGGAGGTGGTCTGGATATGGAAGGGGTGCCTTATGATCAGGGCTTCCATATGATTGCCCCTTGGAATGAGTTGTATGTCTATGATGTAAGAGTCAATCAAGCAGAGGCAAAAATGCAGGTGCTTTCTAAAAATGGACTAAACATCAATATTGACGTTTCGTACCGATATCAGCCGAATGCAGCAAAATTGGCTTATTTACACAATGAGGTAGGATCTGAATATCAAAAAAATATTGTTATTCCAGATTTAAAAGCTGCTACCCGTGAAATCATAGGTAAATACCTGCCAGAAGAGCTGTACTCCAGTAAAAGAGAAACTATCCAAACAGAGATTTTTGAACGTACACGTGATGCTATTGAAGGTAAGCATATCATTTTGGATGCAGTACTGATCAAAGATATAGGTCTTCCACCTACCGTAAAGGAAGCTATTGAAGAGAAGTTGAAAGCAGAGCAAACAGCACTTAAGTTTCAATACATCCTGGATCAAGAAAGAAAAGAAGCAGAAAGAAAGGTTATCGAAGCTAGAGCAAAATCTGAAGCAAATGAACTTTTAAATAAATCATTGACTGAGAATATCCTAAGAGATAAGGGTATTGAAGCAACTCTAGAGATTGCTAAGTCGCCAAATTCAAAAGTTATAATTATTGGTGGTGGAGAAGACGGTATGCCATTAATACTTGGAAATTAATCCATTTTTGTGCATTTTGAAGATTACTAATTAATATAATATCCTAATGAAATTTAATATATCACTGAATCACTTTGTAATCCTTGCCTTTTTGGGATGTTTGCTTTCTTGTCAAAGCCAGAAGGATGTTGAGAATGGTTTTAGAGTAAGCGGTAAGATTACTGGAGGTTCTGGAGAGATTTCTTTACAGCGCCATGATGGTAATGCTGTCATGATGCATACTTTGGCGCTTGAGGCAGATGGTTCTTATTCTTTTGAATTGCCCAATGCAGAGAAGGCCGCTTATCTTTTGCAGCACAATGTTTCTTTATATCCATTTGTTTATACAGGAGTAGAAAAGAACATGACACTAAACGCTGTTGCCGATAATCCAATAAAAGGAGATTATTCAGTGGAAGGCTCAGAAGGCTCAGCTCTATTGCAGTCCTATTTTAAAAAGTACAATACAAAAACGATTACGAAGAAAGATTTTGAAGATATGGTTGCTACTACAGACCATCCGTATGTACAAAGTTTTATGACGAGTCGTTGTTTGCAGTACGGAGCTCAAACAGAAGCTGTTCATGTTAAATCACTAAGCAATTTAAGATCCGCCAATCCACAATCCAAATTAGCGCAATTTTATGATACTAATTTGAGAAAGTCTAGGGAGCAGGCAGCACGTAAATTGGCAAATAAGAATAACGGAGGACCACTTAATATTGGAGAAGCAGTGCCTAACATTACACTACCTAACCCTGCTGGAGAGATAATGAAGCTCAGTGATCTGAAAGGCAAAGTCGTTCTTGTAGATTTTTGGGCAAGTTGGTGCGGACCATGTCGTAGATATGGAAATCCGAAACTCGTAAAACTTTATAAGAAGTACGATAAAAGTAAATTTGCGATTATGAACGTCGCTTTGGAAAGAGGTGCAAGTAATGCGAAGTGGGTTAGTGCAATCGAAAAGGATGGCTTGGTATGGCCTTATCAAGTAGTGGATAAGAATAGAGAGTTTTCTCCGCTTTATGGTGCATCCAGAATTCCTAGGATATATATAATTGATAAAGAGGGTAAGCTTGCATCAATCAATCCACAAGGCGCAGAATTAGAAAAAACAATTGAGGAGTTGATGAAAGCTTAAATTTTAGAGTTCGGACTCAGTGAATAGTATATAACCAATGAAAGATTTAAAATACCTGTTAGCTTACGTTGCTCCTTTGAGTGCTTTTGTAGGGCTCTATTTTCAAGGTTGGTTATCGCCAGGATCGTTTTACATCGCATTTGTCATTATTCCTATCTTTGAACTGTTTAGCAGTGGTAGTACGGATAACCTATCTGAGGAAGAAGAGTCTTCCAAAAAGGAATCTCTTTTTTTTGATATCTTATTGTATCTCAACCTCCCTATTTTATTTGCACTCGTTACTTGTTTTCTATACACTGTAACTACTTTGCCTCTGTCAAATTGGGAAATATTCTTTTCCATCATTAATGTTGGTATTTTGGTGAGTACCTTAGGGATCAATGTAGCACATGAGCTAGGTCATAGGCAAAATAAGTGGGAGCAAGGGGTGTCAAAGCTGATGCTAATGACTGCGCTATATACCCACTTTTTTATTGAGCATAATAGAGGGCATCATATGCAAGTCGCTACTCCTGAAGATCCAGCATCCGCAAGATATAATGAGGTCATTTATACGTTTTGGTTTCGATCCACTGTGTTTGGATACCTCAATGCTTGGAAGTTGGAGAGCAAAAGATTACGCAATTTAGGAGTGTCTCCATATAGCTTACAGAATGAAATGATTTCATTACAACTACTTCAGGTTGTATACTTGATTACCATAGGTGTTTTATTTGGCGGCATGGCTATTTTATATGCCGTAGCTATAGCCGTAGTTGGTTTTCTGTTATTAGAAACAGTCAACTACATAGAGCATTACGGACTCAGTAGAGCGCGATTGCCAAATGGGAAATATGAAAAAATACAGCCTTGGCATTCGTGGAATAGTAACCACGATCTAGGACGAATCTATTTATACGAACTTACTCGTCACTCGGATCATCACTTTAAGTCAAATAGAAAATATCAATTACTCAGGAATTTTGAAGAAAGTCCACAATTACCATTTGGTTACCCTGGCTCCATGATTATTGCTTTGATTCCTCCAGTATGGTTTGTACTAATGAATAAGCGAGTGCAGGCATTGAGACCAGCTTAGCGATTCTTCTTGCCATAAAGTAGTTTCCTTTTTGTATTTTTCAGCTCAAAGATTATTTGCTATATGTCCGTCCAACAAACCCTATCTATTATCATACCTGTGTTTAACGAAGGCGCTACTATCCATCTTATACTGAATAAGGTACAAGCCGTCACCCTCATTGGAGATATGCAAAAGCAAATCATAGTAGTCAATGATGCTTCTACAGACAACTCTATAGAGGAGCTAGAGGCATATGCAAAAAGGAATCCAGCGATGCCTTTGGAGATAATCAGTCATGAAAATAATAAAGGAAAAGGTGCGGCCTTACATTCAGGAATTGAGAAAGCCACAGGCGATTATGTGATTATTCAAGATGCAGACCTAGAGTATGATCCTGAGGAGTATAATATGCTTTTAAAGCCTGCCTTAGATGGTTTTGCGGATGTAGTGTACGGCTCGCGTTTTATGGGGGGTAAACCTCATCGCATATTGTTTTACTGGCATTCTGTAGGAAATAAATTTTTGACCTCTTTATCCAATATCTTTACAGGGCTTAACTTGACAGATATGGAGACCTGCTACAAGATGTTTAGGCGAGATATTATTCAGGGATTAAAGCTCAAAGAAAAGCGGTTTGGCTTTGAACCTGAAGTGACATCCAAAATCTCAAAAATCAAAAATATAAGAATCTACGAAGTTGGAATTTCTTATTACGGAAGGACCTACAGGGAGGGAAAAAAGATAAACTGGAAAGATGGCTTCAGAGCAATTTACTGTATATTGAGATACAACCTATTCTCTTAGTTGTAGTTTACCATTCACCGTTATAGAAAATGAGCTTCAATCCGAAGTTTAGAAACTCTTCTTCGAGTTCAAGATCCTCAGGAGCACTAGGATTAAGGGATGCGTCTAATGCAGAAAGGTCATGATTGGTCCAGCTGAGATGTATGTAAGGTCTGACGCTTACATGCATCAAGCCACTGCCAATAAAATTATATCCAATAGAAAAGGTACTCCCCATACCCCAATCGTTCATCAGCTCAAACTTGTCTTCTACTCCACTCAATTCTGTGCGGTATCTTACTTTATTAAAATTATAGCTGGCATGGATGCTTAGTTTTTCTGTAAAAAAACTTTCTATTCCAAATGAATAGGAGCTAAGCTTGAGAAATAGAGTTTGCTTAAAAGCTACATCTCCAACCGGGTTAGTACCACTTGCAGATATTCTATCGATCAGATTTTCCCATTTGAAATCAAAGGCAAGCCTGTCAAATTTGTAACGAAGCCCCAAGCCATATCCATTGACCCATCGAATATCTTTAAACGTAGTCTGTAGCCACGGATTACTTTGATGAAATCTATCAATAATTTTTTGATGCGTTTTGGGCTGTGTTAATCCCGTAGAGTAGTGTACACTCAAATTAAGTTGAGCATGTCCAGCAATGGCAATACCTAAAACGAAGAACAATGAAAATATGAATCGCATGATCGTGCGCTGTTTTGAATTACAAAGTTGTACTATTTTAGAAGTATTACAAAATTTATAATGCGTTATTATCAAAGTAAGAACCCCATATTTGGGCTATTCTAACGCTGAAGGATGAATTGCCCTTGTATAAAGACCGATCTGCGCTCATTAAATGAGATAGCAGCGGACCAAAAATACGTACCTATGGAAGCTGGTTTTCCCTTGTGATGCCCGTTCCAGCCATTTAGCTCTACATTGGTGAGCGTCTCTTCTGATTGAAATACTTGTTCGCCCCATCGATTATAGATTTGAAATTTTTCAATCGGTGCAGATGGATAGCTGCTTTGGATATAGAAGTAATCATTTATGCCATCACCATTAGGGCTGAATATGTTCGGCACGTACACTTCTCTATTTATGAAGACATTGATCTCATCTGAAGAGATGCAGCCTGTCTCGTTTTTCGCTACTAAAATATACTTAGTATCTTCTCTAGGTTCGATTTGAATGGTACTGCAATTGTTACAGTCGATATCTCCTTCTATCGTTTTCCAAGTATATTGCGCAATTGTACTTTGATTTGTTGAGGTGGCGCTGAGAGATACCACATCTCCGTAGTTGGCATAAATGTCCGCTCCCATGCTTACAGAAAAGTCCGTTTCCATGACGGATAGTTCAAACTGTGAACGCTTACATGCGCTGACTACCTCCAGTGCTAGATTACTATCCTCTCCAAAGATACGTTCATTCCCCAGGTAGCCATCGCTCCATATATATTGAAAGTCAGTAGTTACGGGTAGATGAAGTACAAAAGTGTCTTCCTCACACAGCTCCACTTTTTGAGGAATAAGTGCTTCAAATATGGTTTCAATGGATCTTACATGTATAGCAGTAGGGTCATTTTTTTCCGCAAAGACTAAATCATCAGAAAGATAAGAAACCGTATTATCCCCATTTGGCCTAGCTAGCGTAGCCTGTATACTGTGCGACTCGCCAGCTGCCGTCTCTGGGATGGAAACTAAAACTACGATGCTATCTATTCCATGCTCGATCCGCATGTCTGTGAGCCTTAGCGTATTGCTGTTTGTGTTGAGAGGTCCTACACTTACGTATGGATTATAGACGATTTCCTCTATGAGATATCCTTCAGGCAAGTCTTCAGTAAGTTGGTAGGATTCCAATGTTTCTCCAGTCAAGTTGGATATTGTCAATACCAATCTCATAGAAGAGCAAGGGGCAAGATAGTCGTTGCTTATTTTTTGAAATAATTTTACGGTAAAGGGGCAGCTGCACCCATCTCGATCTCCAGTATTGCCGTCAAATGAACTACGACTTGCAGATCCACTTTCCAAATCGAAATGAAAAAGAATCGATTCTTGATCTGCATTGTTGGTGCCGAGACCATAGAGCTCACCACGAGCATCGAATAGCAATGCAGGTATGCTATTATTATATTGGATGCTTGGAAAGCTGCTATTGTCAACCATGCCAGTGCTGTCATTGATGGTTATCAGTTTGCCCTCCAAGGCATCATATCCATATAGTACTTTGGTCAAGGGGTGATACGCGATGTCGGTCGTCACTATATTAGTAGCATTTTCTGAGGTAGTCGTAATGGGGATATAAGTAATTGGGTTTTCTGATTCCTCCAGGCGGATAATCGCCAAGAAGTCACTATTGACCAATATCAAAGCATCGCCATCAGGATGGATATCGCCTGCATAGTAATCTCCTTCAAGGGCTAGATATCGTATGCCTTCTAGTATGCCATCTGAGCCCATACGAAACAGTTGGTTCGTCTCTGGATCTATACTATAGATGAGGCTGTCTCTCTGGTTAAAGCCGATCGCATTGATATTGTGATCATAACCACTAGATATAGGGGTTTGGCGTATGTCTTGATCTCCTAGGGATATCTCATAAAAAGTGGAAACACCCTCCTTGACTACACTGATATAGGCAGTGCCGTCGCAGTCAAATGCCTGCTGAGACCATCCGCTCAGGGGGATAATGATAAGTGATAATAGGTATATGGCAAATCTTCGCACGAAGCAAATTTGTTTTTTTGAAACCAATATCAGTAATCATTAGTAGATAATAAGACAGGTAGAAGTAATGCCTTAGAATTATCTGACCACAAGGTAAAAATATCTTTAACAAGCTATTCCCTTAAGATCATATTAATTTCTCCTACTTACACAATTGTTTTATAATTTTAGCAATTCATCCATTTTATACAGTGACTACAACAACTAAAAATAAACTTAAATCGTCAAATCTCTGGCAGTCGACTTTAGCAAGCTCGACCACAGAGGGGACTTCCTTTTGGAAGCGCCACTGGTTGCCGGCATTGATCATCTTTGTGTTTTCCTGCGCTTTGTACATTAGCACATATAGTTTTGATTATGTATTGGATGACAAGATCGTGTATACAGACAATGCATACGTAAAGGAAGGTTTTGCGGGGATCAAAAAGATTCTTTCTACGGAGAGCTTTGAAGGCTACTTTGGGGAACAAAAAAATTTAGTAGCCGGGGCCCGATACAGACCCCTGTCTATTGCTAGTTTTGCAGTAGAGTTTGCGGTGTTTGGACAAAGCGAAAAAACGAGTCATTTGATTAATGTACTCTTGTATGGGCTCAATTGCCTCCTGCTATTTCGCATCATAGGTATGCTCTATAAGCAAAAGGCAGATCAAAGCTTATATCTCAATATTGCCTTCATTGCTACTATGATATTTGCTGCACACCCATTGCATGTAGAGGTAGTAGCCAATGTCAAAGGAAGAGATGAGATACTTACCTTGATCGCATGTTTGGGGACTATGTATTTTGCGATTAAGTATTTGTTGAGTGATAAAATACTTTGGTTGCTTCCAGTGTTCGTGACCTTCTTTCTTGGTATTATGACCAAGGAGAATACGGTGACCTTTCTAGCTGTACTCCCATTATTAGGCTGGTATTTTGCCAAGACCAATGTCAAGAAAATACTGCTGGTAGCAGTCCCCGGTATTCTGGCTACAGCCTTGTATATGTTTATCAGAATCCAGGTCATAGGCCATTTTCTAGAGCATAGTGTAGATTATGTAGATCTGATGAATGATCCTTTCAAGGGGATGACCCTAGGGGAGAAGTATGCTACGATCACCTATACACTTGGCTTATATTTTAAGCTTTGCTTTTTCCCACATCCATTGACGCATGACTACTACCCTTATCATATACCTATTATGAATTGGGCCAAGTCGGGCACCTTGATTTCTCTATTTTTATATATTGGACTATCTGTTTTGGCGATCTGGGGCTTGTTCAAAAAGCATATTTATTCGTTTTGCATAGTGCTCTATATGGCTACCTTGTCTATTACTTCCAACCTCTTTTTTCCGGTTGGTACTTTTATGAATGAACGGTTTTTATATGTCTCTTCAGTGGGACTGGCCTTATTTCTAGGTTGGCTACTAGCGCATTATCTTCCTAGCAAGTTTGGACAAAAAGGAAAGTTAGCATCTATCGTATTATTTGCGGTATTCTTTATTGGCTACACAGCAAAGACGATCTGGAGAACTCCAGCATGGAAAAATGCCTACAATCTGAATGCCTATGCCATCAAGGTGTCTAAAAATTCTGCACGCGCCAATGCACTTATGGCGACAGCTATTTGGGAGCAGCAGGTGCTCAAAACGCCTAAAAATGAAACCGCTCAACGCCAAAAATTAGTTGCAGAGGCTACTACTTATATTGATCGTGCTATTGATATACATCCACTCTACAGCTCTGCACTCAATCTCAAAGCGGGCTTACTTGGTGAGCAGTATAAGTTGGATCGTAAGGTTACACCTTTACTCAATGGCTTTGACAAATTGCTAAAAGTGAAGTCCAATTTCCAATATATAGATGAGTATCTCCAGTATCTCAATCGAAAGAATGACAGCGAAATCAATTATGCGCTGATAGGATTTTATTACAACATAGGAACCTACTTCGCCGATCGTACAAATGCAAAATCACTGGCCAATAAATACTTTCGCATGGGGCTCGAAGTAGCACCAAACAATCCACAGCTCAATGACGGATTCCGTCGTACACAGTAAGCGATCTTTAGTAAGCTGTGTTTTGGGCGTGTCTTCGAGCGAGCTATTCACTGTACTCCATACCCTATAGTCAGGTGGACTATAGTCGTCTGTTGTCTCTACCGAGCCTTCCAGACTCCTTAGTCCACAGCTGCCTCCAGTGCATGTCGTGCCGTTGCTATCTCTCACGCATAAGAATCTGAATGTACACTTTAGATCAATTTCTTTTTCTAGAAAGAGGTTTTTTATAGAAAAGCAGAAATTTATGCCTGCACAACCCAACCATTTCTATAAGATATACGGTCTACCTGTATAGAACAAAATACCTTAGAAATGAAAAATATATATACTAGATTCCTTCATCTACTTGTTTTAGCTGGTTTTTTAATGCTCCACCAAAGTTGTCTCAAGGACGACTGTAAAGGGGTCAGTACCTACATGACTTTTGTCCCTGTTTACAAGACAGTAGATGAAATCAGACAAAATATAGAAGTAGTCGAAGGTGGAGTACTGTGCAACCCAGGTAAGCTGTTTGTATATGGAGATTATATCTTTGTGAATGAGCTGCGAAAAGGGATACATATAATAGATAATTCGGTACAAGAAAACCCGACATCGATTGCTTTTATAGATATTCCTGGCAATGTAGATATTGCCGTAAAAGATAATATCCTATATGCGGATAACTATATAGATTTGGTTTATTTTGATATTTCTATTCCTACGCGGCCCATTTACAAAGGTAGAGTAGAGGATGTATTCAATAGTATATCTCTTCACAATGATCTTGGACATTTGGTACATTATGAAGAAAAAGAAGTGACTGTAGAGTACGATTGCAATTACAGAAATAAAAACCACTTTGATGATCAATTTATTAGTAATCAGGCTGGTATTGATAATTCAATACCAAGTTTTGAAGTTTTTGGAGGGGGACCCAGTGGAGGCGCTGCGCCACAAGGTATAGCAGGGTCACTTTCACGTTTTGCAAATGCTGGCGAGTATCTTTATGTGATTGACGAAAGTGCTATAGATGTATTTGATATCAGTGATCGTTGCAATCCATTATACATAGCAGAGACTTTTGTAGAGTCGGGTATTGAGACCTTGTTTCCTGTGGGTAGCAATTTATTTATTGGAGCTAATGATGGAGTCCATATATACAGTCTAGACAATCCAGTCACTCCAACCTATAGGAGCAAATTTGAACATGCTAGGTCCTGTGATCCTGTTTTTGTGCAAGACCAGACAGCATATGTGACTTTACGAGATGGGCAACAGTGTCAGGGATTTAATAATCAGCTGGATGTATTGGATGTGTCAGATTTGGTTAATCCATCGCTGATTACCTCCGTAGAAATGGAGAACCCGCACGGCTTGTCATTGTCTGATGATATCTTGATGATCTGTGAAGGGAAGTTTGGATTTAAAGTATTTGACAAATCGGATATAAATGATATTTCCAATAATGAATTGAGTCATATAGACAATATTCACGCATATGACGTTATAATCTTACCAGGGACTACATCCGCCTTGGTGATTGGGATGGATGGATTGTATCAATATGATTTTAGCAACCCTAAGGATCCATTTGAGATAAGCCAAATAGTGGCTACCAGAGATTGTGACGAATAAGCAAATACTAACTAAAAAATATACAATGAAATATTATCTACTTGCCATCACTTTTTGTTTCCTATCTGTTTTTGCTTCTGCGCAGGATGAGGTGGTACCCAATAAAGATGTGATAGTATTTATCAATGGCTCTAATCTCTACGGTAAGATCCTCAACGTCACCAAAAGATATGTTTATATCAAGGTAGGCCCTGTGCCATTCACCTTTAATAAGTCAAGCATATCTAGGATTGTATATGATGGTGTGGATATCCCCATTAGAGGGAGAGTCGTCTCGGCAAAAGAAAATTCAAATGGTAGTACTGAATATATGGTCGAGTTAAAGAATCCGCCGCTTAAAAAAGGGTTTTATAATATTACTTACGGCAGTATCTTATTTAGAGGAATCAATCAGGAATATAATTACTTTGGCTCAAACGAGGCTGGACTTGGAGTAGCCAATATTTCAGGATTTCAGCTTAGTAAGTATGTGGGATGGGGTATAGGGATGGGGTTCATGAGCTATGGGTATGATCAAAATACCGCACCCGTTTTCACAGAATTTAGAGG
>CALJVI010000181.1 GCA_937974575.1 uncultured Saprospiraceae bacterium
CTCGATGGAGGATGGCAGTGAAGGCGTGAAGTCAACAGATCTCTCAGATGTTACAGTTAGTTTGGTACATCTAAAAAATATAGAAATTGGGATGCTCGCTTTTCGTAAGCAAGATGAATTGGGCGGAGGCTTGATCAAGATCGTGGAACTTACTGAAGAGAATGTTGGAAAACGCAACGTACACGATCAGTATTCTACCATCTTATTAGAAAAGCAAAAGCTACCGAGCCAATGAGACACGAGAAAAAATATCGTCTCGAAGATTGTACCCTCGGAGAAGTGAAGCAAGTCTTATTGCATCATCCGCTGAGTTTTGCTACCGCATACTCTGAGCGTTGGATCAACAGTATGTACTTTGATTCCGAAGACTTGACTTCTTTTGATCAAAATCAAGCAGGCATTAGCAATCGTACTAAATATAGAGTGCGATGGTATGGAGATGATATGTTGACTGCAGGCAAACCTTCTCTAGAGCTAAAGATTAAGGACAATCAGTTTGGTAAAAAGGAAATTACTTCCTTGGCAGATTTCTCTTTATTGGATGAAGCGCAAATTCTAAATAGTATAAAAGGACATGTACCGGTAGAGTTAAGTCCTATGGTGCTCACTCGATATAAGCGACTGTATTATGTCAGCCAAGATCAAAGACTTCGTGCCACTATTGACACTGAGGTAGCCTACTATGGCTTCAATGGGTATGTCTTTAAAGCTATGCCGCATTTCGATCCTGCTATCATTCTTGAACTTAAATGTGAAAAAGAAGAGGTGGATATGCTTGCCGAAGCCAATCAACATATTCCTTTTCGAATTACTAAGAATAGTAAGTATGTGAATGGAGTTTTGGCGTTGATGTTGGTTTAGCTTTTGGGCAGATTTTCTTTAATTTTATGTATTCTTTTTTTATTTTTCAGCTAACAGCTAACAGCTAACAGCTAACAGCTAACAGCTAACAGCTAACAGCTAACAGCTAACAGCTAACAGCTAACAGCTAACAGCTAACAGCTAACAGCTAACAGCTAATTCTCTTTCTTCTCCTTATAGAGCCCACGAATCATAATCGGCATCAAAAACAAATCACTCAACAGCGCACTCAACAAAGTCAAACTAATCAAGAAACCAATATTCACTGAAGGGGGATGCACAGAAAATAACATGACCAAAAATCCGAAGAATAGAATAACCGAAGTTACGCAGATTGCCTTTCCCGTTTCCATAAAGGTAGTGTGGATGGCTTCATCTATGCTCACATTCTTGCGCATCATAAGTTTGAACTTGCTCAAGAAGTGAATCGTATCATCTACGGCAATACCAAATATCACTGCAAATACGATAGAAATACCCGCCTCTAGATCAATACCAAAATAGCCAAGAAAAGCTCCCGCTAATAATAGAGGGAATAAATTAGGCACCAAAGAGATGAAGATCAAACGCCAGTCTCTAAACAAGAGCGTCATCAATAAACTCACAATAACTATTGCTCCAGCCAAGCCATAGAGCAAGCTACTACGGATATACTCCGCATTCTTGTCGATGATCAAACCAGTACCTGTACGAATGAATTGAACCTTACTAGTATCCGTATTGGCGACTACCCAAGTATCTATATCATGACCGATCTGTTTGATGGTATCGGCACCCACGTCGAGGATACGAGAAGAAATACGCGCCTTATTTCCATCTCGATTTACGAGGACATTAAACTGTTCGGCTGGCAACTTATCTACCATCCGGCTATACTTGTCAAATGTCTTTTCATCCTTAGGGAAGGCATAGGCTGAAGCCTTGTTGCCATTATTCATCGCCCCGATGGACTTGTACATGGTCGACATCGAAGTGATCGCTTTGACTGCTGGGTAGGTACGCAGATGGTCTTCTACCTTGTTGATTTCCTTCGCTACTTCATAGTCCGTTACCAGCAAAGTATCCTTCGCAATTACCGCAATATCCATCGGCCTAAATCCAGCAAAATTCTCTTCAAAAAATTTAAAATCGGAAGTGATCTTACTGTCACTTGGCATATTGTTGATGATAGAGTAGTTGGTTGTGATCAGCGATATTCCATACAAGGCAATTCCCAAAATCAAAACAGCTCCCATACTTACACGCCTCGGATGAATCTTGGTCACATCATAAAACCACTGCATCACCTTAGGCCAAAATTCCAGCCTCTTTCCTTCCTTGATCAGCTGATCCCTATCCATCATCGCCAACAAAACAGAGGTGAAAAATATCACCGTCAAGTAAGCGACCAATACACCCATGGCAGCATTCAATCCAAAGTCACGGATAGGGTAGACCTTACTCGTCATCAGCGAACCAAAACCCACCGCTGTTGTCAGAGAAGTCATCAAAGTAGCTAGACCAATCTCTTTGAGGGTGACCCGTATCGCGGCTTTCTTTGTCTTTCCTTTTTTGAGTTCATCTATATATTTACTCATGATATGCACTACATCCGAGGTGCCCACTATGATCATCAGTACAGGGTACAGTGCGGAGATAGCACTCAGCTCACGGCCGAGAGCACCCAATAGTCCCATGAATACAAGCAAGCCCAGACCAATAGACACCAGAGCAATAGCGATCCCGTAAAACCGTCTATAGATCAAAAACATGATCAGCATCACCAGTATTCCAGAGACCACACTCGACATGATAATCTCCCTTTTTTGCATGGCTACCAGCTCCTTTTGAAAGTAAGCCCGCCCAAGCATATGGAAGGATTCAAAATCGTATTTCTCCAACTCTGTTTCTAGATCTACGACCAACTTATCTGCGGCCGCCAGCTGTATCGCAGGCACTGTCTTGAGCAGTACACAGAGTGACTTTGCATCAGGCGATATGAGATTGTACACAAAGCGTTCATCTGCAAGAATACGCGCCTTGTTCTTCTCATAACGTTCCGGTTTATCTATATCTATGACCGGTAGAGTAGTGATCGCAAAGGGCGTTTTCAAAGGGTAAGAAAAGGTCGTTAGCGATTGAGTCTGTGTGACCGATTCCAGCTTTCGAGTAGCCAGTGTCATTTCATGAAAAGACCTCAAAAACTCTTTCTCAAAAACCCCCTCCTCACGATGCACTGCTACGATCAGAAAATTATCGTCCGCCTCAAACTCCTCTACAAAATCTCTAAAAAACTCCAGCTCAGGATCCCCCTGAGGAAAAAACTGCTCAAAGTCAAAAGCAAACTTCAACTGCGTCACATAGTAACAACTCGCCGCTGCGATCAATAAAAATATAAAAAGTGATATCTTTCCTGCCTTTCCAGTCATGCTGTTTTTTATACTAGATTAGTGTATTAAACCACGAAGGTACTGTCTTGTTCACCCATTTCGGGCAAAGATTCAAGATTATATTACTGCACAGTTCCTATTTTCTATATACATCAAGGAGGGCTATATTTTGGGGCTATCCACAGCCTATCGGCGTGGTCAGGCTCTACGCTACTATCTCGCTAAAAAGCGCTCGTTAACGCTGCGATCCCTTAGCTCTACGCGGCTAGTCCCGACGTTCCGTTGCACTTCAGTCGGGACTAGCCTTTGTCGAGCTCCAGGCCTGCGGCCTTCCGCGAAAGAAACTCAAACGTTTTTATAAATTTGTTAATGAGACTATTGAGTATCTTTGATCGACTTATAAAAGTGAATACAATGAAATTTTATCCGATAGTTTACTTAG
>CALJVI010000182.1 GCA_937974575.1 uncultured Saprospiraceae bacterium
ACTGTAGTGACTGATGCAGATGGAAACTACTTATTCGAGGATGTACCAAGTGGAGATTATTACATTGAGTTTGATGTAACGACATCTGAATATGGAGAAGATTTCACCTTTGCAACACAAAATTCTGGAACACCAGGAGAAGATAGCGATGCAGATGGTAATGGCACTACTCCAGTATTCACCTTTGATGCAAGTCAAGGAGATCTACTTACCATAGATGCTGGTATTCAACCAACTCCTGTGATTAGCAATGTGAAATACATTGTAAGCAATACCATTAATGCAAATGGTGACTTAGAAGTCGTCTTCGGAATCGGAGTTAAGAATACAGGAGTAGTAGATCTTACTAATCTCTCTTTACAAGATGACCTTGCTACTCAATTAGGAGCTGGATTTATGAATGTTATTGGGACTACGCTCATAGTGAACAGCTCTGCAGTAAGTAACCCGATTTTAAATACCAACTACAACGGATCTTCAGATATCGATTTGTTTATTGGCAGCAGCGCTGATTTATTACAACCAGGTCAGGAGATTGTTCTCGAAATCACGGTTATAATTGATCCAGTATTAGCAGACTTCCCACTACAAAATCAGACGATCACCGCGGGTGATGGTTTGGATAAAAACGGAGCTGCCCTAATGGATGGTTTTGGAAATGCAGTTAGAGTATCTGATATTTCTGACTCAGGTAGAATGCATCAAGACGATAATCCAGGTGAGCCTGGAGATACAGGTACTTCAGATGATCCTACGCTGATAGAATGTTTCCCAGCAAATATCATTGTCACAGGAGATGAAGAGCCTCTCTGTTATGGACAGTCAGCAACTCTAGATGCTACAAGTGACTATACAAATGTACAATACCAGTGGAGAGAAGAAGGAAGTACAACAATACTTTCAACTTCAACAACGCCATCTTTCGCACCTCTTGTGACTACAAATTATGAAGTAACGCTTGTAGTGTTTGATGATATATGTGTGTATGATTTGGTGGATACGATTACGATTAATGTATTAAATGAAATTGATTTAACCATAGATGTTACTTATACTCCAAATTCGGATTGTTCGCCAAGTGATTTAAGCTTCGAAGCTTTTAACAATGGCAATCCAGATGCATTCTCTGAGTATGATTGGACTGGACCAAATGGTTTTGAGTCAACTGATCCAACTCCAGTCATTATGAATGCAGGCCCAGAGTACAATGGCAGCTATACCTTAATAGCAGCTACTGTATCAGGATGTGTGGTGAGTCGGACTATTCAAGTTAGTCAAATTCCTACGTCAACGGTCAATGACCCAATTATTACGAGTTCTGGACCAGCATGTGAAGGAGGTACGATCACTTTGAGCACGGCTATACAAACAGGTATAAATATAAATTATAATTGGACAATGCCGAATACTACAAATGTAGTAGGACAAGGAACCAATGAAATTACAATCTTCCCGCTTGATGAAACCATCAATGTAGGAGACTATTCTGTAACGGTAAGTATAGACGGCTGTAGCCTAAGCTCAGATGTATTTGTAGTGACAGCATTAAGTGCGGCTTCCGCATTGCCTACCGCCACGAGTACATCTATTTGTGAAGGCGATGATTTATTCTTGGAAGCAAATTCTCCTACAGGAGTTACTTTTGCATGGAGTGGCCCATTAGGCTTTACTTCAGATCAGAGAAATCCAGAAGTAACCAATGTAAGCGAAGCAAATAATGGGACCTATACACTAGTTGTAAGCAATGCAGAAGGTTGCACCAATGTGAGTGAAGTTGATGTCACAAACATTTTAGCGCCAGCAGAGATGCCGACTATTTCAGTCAATGGCCCAAGCTGTGAAGGGGAAGATATTATCTTAACAACAAGTTCTAGCGGAACTACTTTTGAATGGATAGGCCCATTAGGTGCGAGTCAATCAACCCTTATGATGCCAGCTTTGACGACCTCTAATCCAAGTACAAATATTGATGCTAATAATGCTTCATATTTATCAGGTGATTGGAGTGTACAAGTTACTGATGCCAATGGTTGTACAGCTATTTCTGCTCCTATCAATATTACCATAAATAAGGTTCCAGAAGCAATCATCATTAATAATGGTGACGTTTGTGAAGGTCAGATGGTTTCACTTAGTGCGACCATCGTAGCAGATGGTACTTACCAATGGTTTGATGCCGATCCAAACGCAGGAGGCGTATTGATCAGCCAAGAACAAACCATACAGTTCTTCGATTTGGCCTCTGGTACACATACATACTATATGCAAGTTACGGC
Organism: uncultured Saprospiraceae bacterium; assembly: GCA_937974575.1. Lineage (GTDB taxonomy): Bacteria > Bacteroidota > Bacteroidia > Chitinophagales > Saprospiraceae > JALZVN01. Next base: position 2,277 of record CALJVI010000182.1, read on the forward strand.
CAATGGCTGTGTATCAATGGTAGCAATGACATCTGTTATTGTACACCAACTGCCGACTACAGATCCTAGCTTTACTTATATGAGCAATGTAGATTGTGCAGCAGCTGATTTATCATTAGTAGCGAATGCGATAGGTGCAGCGCCAATTACGTTCAGTTGGACTGGCCCTAATGGATTTACGTCTACCGATGAGAATCCCACAATTCCAGGAGCGGCAGCACAAAACAATGGTTCATATACATTACAAACTATTGATGCAAATGGCTGTCAAAGTGAATTAATGTCCATTCAAGTAGAAGGTGTAGAGAACATTGTTTCACTACCAGTAATTACAAGTTCAGGACCTGCTTGCGAAGGAGAATCAATCTATTTAAGCATTCCAGCTTATACTGGGAGTCAGGTAAGTTATATGTGGACTACACCTAACGGCTTTACCAATATGACTGGCCAAACCAGCAATGTATTAATTATTTCTCCTGTTAAGGATGCAATTCATACAGGTGATTATTCTGTACAAGTATTGGTGGACGGATGTACAGTTACATCAGATCCTTTTGCAGTGACTATTTTTGATAGCCCAAGTGCAAATATTACCATCGCTGCAGGTTCTATCTGCACAGCTAATGAATTAGCATTATTTTCTAATGCTACAAACGCAGCTTCATATAGTTGGACGGGTCCTAATGGATTTACATCCAATGCAGCCGACGTAGTTATACCAAATGTGGATATTGCAAATAATGGAACATACACTGTGGTGCTTACTTCACAAAGTGGTTGTAGTATTACAGCTGCAATTGTCGTAGATAATATTTCTGAAGAAGGAATTACACCTACATTGTTGATGCCAACAGATATCTGTGTAGGCCAAGACTTAATACTTTCTACCACAGCCATAGGTGTTCAATATGAATGGATATCTCCATTGGGGGATAGCCCAACAGGTGTTGCAGCATTGACGACGAATACAAATACGACTACTATTACCGCAGCTAGCGCAGCTTATCTGTCAGGTAATTGGACGCTGAGAGTTACCGATGCAGATGACTGTGTGGCAACCTCGTTTCCAGTTTCATTATCTATCAATGAAACTCCTACAGCACTTGCTAGAAACAATGGTCCCATATGCGAAAAATCAGGAGACATAATCTTGATTGGAAATGAAATTCCAGATGCAACCTATGAATGGTATTTAGGGGATCCTAATAATGGAGGTAACCTATTTAGCACCGACATGTCTCCTACCTTATTCTCGCCAAAGGCGGATACTACAGATTACTATTTAGTAGTTACTCAAAATGGATGTTCATCTGAACCTTCACTTACACAAGTAGAAGTTTCTGCCAAGCCTATTGCCAATCCTACTGCAGTATATAATCTGAGCCCAGATTGTGCGCTAGAAGATTTACAGCTAGAAGCTAATGCACAAGGTACAGCACCATTCCAATTTTTATGGTCCGGACCTAACGCATTCACTTCTACGGAAGAGAATCCGTCTATCATGAATATCACAGAAGAAGGTAATGGATCATACACTTTAGTATTGACAGATGCCAATGGATGTGAAAGTACTTCTACCGTAGAATTAAACGATATCAGCAATCCACAACCGCAACCAGTCATCTCAACCGATGGAATCAGCTGTGATGGTGGAGCGATCGTATTATACACACAAGCGTACTCAGGGTCTAGTGTTTCTTATGTTTGGACTACACCCAATGGCACAACGCAAGATATCTCTGGATTAGCTACCAACGAGATCACCATCTCACCTGTAGATGTCGATATACATGATGGAGATTATATTCTGACAGTAATGGTAGATGATTGTACACTCAGCTCTGCACCTTACAATCTAGAAGTACTAGCAGAGCCAATTGCCGCAGTTCCTACAGCAGTAAATACGGGAGTTTGTGTCGGTGAAGATATTCTATTACAAAGTGAAGTAGCTGCAGATTATTTCTGGAGTGGACCTAATGGTTTTATCTCTGCCTTACAGTTCCCTGTAGTAGAGAATGCAAGTCTAGGTTCTGAGGGTACATATTTCTTGACTGTTTTCAATGAGCAAGGCTGCGAATCCAATCCTGTAAGCATAGATATCACAATAGATGTAAAACCAGCTACACCTACTATCGTTACTTCTGACAATGTAATCTGTGATACAGAAGACATAGTACTAAATACATCTAGCATATGCGATGAGTACCAATGGATTGGTCCAGGCGGATCTAGTGTAGGTACATTAGCTAATCCACTCTTGACGACGATCTCCAACACGACCAGTATTCCATCATCTGACGAAGCGTATGCACAAGGTATGTGGTCATTGATTTGTATCAATGGAAACGGATGTGCCTCTGAGGAATCAGAAGCATTGATGGTGACGATCATTGATATTCAAGAGCCTAGACCTACTGCCGATCAGTTGGTAGCATGTGCTTCTGAAGTTGTCAACCTCAGTGCAGGTGAAGGATATGATACAGGGACACAGTTCTTCTGGTATGATGCAGATCCTACTACTAGCGCAGCCAATTTGCTTAGTAATTTACAGAATCCATCCTTAATAGAACAGATCAATTCTGGATCTTACACCTATTGGCTTCAGATAGAGCAAGCGGGATGTATGTCGGCTCCAGCTCCTGTCACAGTGATTGTAGCTGAAGGTCTTCAGATTGCGGCAACCAATGATGGTACAGAATGTATTAGTGCTACAAACGATGTCAACCTGACTGCACAAGTATTCAACGGTACCCCTCCTTTCAGTTACAACTGGACAGGTCCTAACGGATTCCAGTCCATTGCTCAAAATGCGGAATTGCCAAATGCAGCAAATGGATATAGCGGAGTTTACATCTTGAATGTTTCTGATGCAAACGGTTGTAGCGCAGTTACCGAGACCGTAGTTGACGTTACTTTATTGCCAGCGGAACCGATTCTTGCTTACAATACACACCTGTGTTTAGGTGCTGAGTTTGTAATTACTGCTCCCCTTTATGACGGTGAAGATGTTCACTATTATTGGACTGGACCAAATGGAACTACCGCAGATGGTACTTATCCAGATGGACATGAAATAGTTATTTCAGAAATCAACCAATCCGACAATGGAGATTACACACTATATGTCGACGTAGATGGATGTACTTCAGCTGTATCAGCTAGTGTTCCTGTTTTTGTCAACGACCTACCAGTAGTAGCACCAATAAATAATGGTTCCCTTTGTTCTGGTATAGAAAATGACCTCAACTTAGTTGCTAATGTTACGGGTGGACAAGGGCCATTCACCTATTTCTGGCAAGGGCCAAATGGTTATACTTCTCAGTCTGAAAGCCCTCAGATTTCAAGCCTTGGTGCAGAAGCTTCAGGAACTTATACGGTTTATGTAGTAGATGCCAATGGCTGTGAATCCAGCATACAAAGTACGAATGTAAACGTATCGGAGTTACCAGATACACCGGTACTTGAATTGTCCACCAGTCAAATCTGTGAAAATGAACAGATCGTTTTGACTACTCAATTGTACAATACTACAGACGTTACATATACTTGGATACTTGCCGATGGATCTACCATAGAGACTGCTGTGCCTACTCTTTTAGTAGAGCAAACTTCAGTTGATTTGTATGATGGTCTATTGTCAGTCATGGTTACAGTCGATGGCTGTGCATCAAACCAAGCAGCACCTATGTTGCTGCAAGTGTCCACCACACCAGACGCACCTTCTATTGCCAACACGACTACATCAAGTAATCCAGTCTGTGAAGGCGAAAGTGTACTTTTTAGTTCTCCATTAAACACAGATGCAGTTTATTATTGGACTGGACCAAATGGTTTTACTTCCAATTTACCAACTCCTGCTATATCAAATGCGAGTTTAGCAGACACAGGTTTATATACTTTGGTAATTGAGATAGATGGTTGTTTTTCTTCAGCTGTTCAGACGGAAGTCTACATCGTAGCCTTACCTGACATACCGGTTGCCAGCAATCAAGGTCCTTACTGCGAGGATATGGATATTGAGTTACGTGTACTTAATCCTGACCCTGAGGCACTCTACAAATGGTATCGCCAAGTAGATGATTTTGAAGTAGGTTCAGGTGTAGTTCTTATCCTTCCCGCTGCGAGCCAAGTGAATGCAGGTGGATACTATGTAACTGCTCAGACAGAAGATTGTGTATCTGAGTCTTCAAATACTACAGTTGTTGAGATTAGTGCAGAGTCAAGTTCTATAGCCAACGCGGGCGAAGACGAGATAGTTTGCTCCCCTAATTATACTATTGGTAGTCCGACTATTGAGGAGCTCATTGGATATTGGACCGCTGTTGCGCCTAACGGTCAGACCACTATTATAGACCCTGAGCAATCGCAAACTTTAGTTACAAACCTAGTCTTCGGAGACAATCAGTTTGTATGGACAGTCAGTAGCGGTGCCTGCGAAAATTTATCCACAGATACACTGACTATTACCTACAACGATGCACCTATTGCCACAGATGATGTATACACTATCGATGCCAATGAGGAGCTAGTCTCCAATGTGTTGGATAACGATAGTGCCAATGCACAAGACTACACAATCGGGGAAATTTCGCAACCTGAGAACGGAGTTCTAGTGCAAAATAATGATGGTACTTTTAGCTACACACCTAATAGTTTTTTCATCGGTACAGACAGCTATACGTATGAATTATGTCATCTATACTGTCCAGAAAATTGCGTCGAAGCGACCGTCTTTATCAACATTGGACAGCAGACAGACTGTTTTGCTCCCTCTATTATTACGCCTAATGAGGATGGCGTCAACGACTCGTTTACGGTTCCTTGTTTATCCAATTTTGAAAATAGTAGTATATGTATTTTCAACCGTTGGGGAGATGAACTTTTCACAAGTGACGATTATCAAAACGATTGGGATGGTACCTATAGACAAGATAACAAGAATGTTCCTAACGGTACTTACTTCTACATCCTTAAAATAAATGATGGATTAGATACAGTGATTACCGGATATGTCTTTGTACAGAGATAGACTTCGGCACACTTTTAAGATAAAATATTTATGCTTGCATCGACTTCGGTTGGTGCAAGCATTTTTTTTGGGACCATCACGTGTCCGCAAAGAGGCGGACCGTGACCAGGCTATACATTATATCCCGATGAAAAAATCGGGATGCCATTCCTATCCTTTGTTCTTGCGCTCTACCGAGCGACCCGCTCTTGCTATTCGCATCGCCTTGTTATTTCCCAATCAAAACTAAACAGAATATTATTTTAAGTTTATTTCAATAATCAATAACAATGTTTGGTTATTGAGCAAAAAGTAAAATTTAGTGTAATTAAGTTGTTATTTCATAAAATAATATTTCTAACAAATTTGTCACGCAACTTACACCTAAGAAGGATGTAGAACATAACGATCAAAGTTTCATGGATCAATAATTTAAACCAAAAAACATCAACTATGAATTGCCAATATCCTATTGGCAATTCATCTTTAGATTTTCTAAAAAGTATTAAATCGAAAGCAGTGAAATAGATATTTAGCACAACCAAAAAAAACACAATACATGTTTAACCTCTTAAAGCGGTTGATACATACTTTGGTATTTATTCTATTTATTTACCAAACTGTATTAGCAAGCACTATATCCGTATGTCCCAATGTGAATATTTCTGAAAAATCAGAATACAATTCATACAATTATTCTAACGACCTCTCCTTTCAGGTTGATGCTACTATTTTCGATTTAAACGGAAACACCTTTATTCAAAATAATATTGATACACTAAATATTTGCAACCTTGATTATATACACTTAGAACTAATTGATCAAAATAGTAATATCGATAATGTAGAGTGGCTTGACGAAAATGGTAATTTGATTTCTACAGAAAAAATTATCAAACTAAAAGATGGTGTCGAATCCAAATACCAAATCAGAGTCAGTAATCCAAACTGTGTGGAGTCCAAATCCATAAATATATTTTGTAACGATATCTACATCACTCTTCAAGAAATTGTTGATCCTGATAATGCTTCTGGGGTTCGTGATTTTAACGGAGATGGTAAACTTGATTTCTGCTTAGGCAATACCTACACTTTGACCATTAATAATCTGGATACCACACAGCAACTTTCCTACAATTGGTTGGGAGCAAGTGAGTTTATTATAGGAGGTAAGTCAACAGCAAACCCAACTATATACGGAGCTGCAGAGGGCAACTACAGTCTACTCCTTATCACATCAAATCAATATGGATGCATCAGAAGAGATCAATTCAACTTTTCTGTAAACGCAATTACCGATTTAGCAATTCAAGCAACCTCCTATGACGATCTGGGTATACTTGTACGTTCAGAAACGGCAGACTCTATTTTCACCACTTGTATGTCGAGTGGAACAATT
>CALJVI010000183.1 GCA_937974575.1 uncultured Saprospiraceae bacterium
GGTAAGTAATCAAAGAAAAAATTGGTACTGGCATCTTTTGTAGATTCGTAATAGCCAAGACCACCTTGCCACTTGTACTGACTGAAGACATTCATAGGTTCAAACCCAGAAGCACGCATGTCCTTCATGTGGATAAACTCCATATCTCTATCTACACGGAGTTCAATTCTTACTTTAAGCTTGTCTCCTACTGATAGTTTTGCACCATCGGCGATGGGTTCTATAGTTGCACCACGATCCCCTTGCTTTTCAATAAAGACCTGCTTATTTAATTTTAGCGGAGTTTCTTCAAAGTCAGTGATCTTATCCAAGTCTTCAAAGTATTGCCAGTAAGCAGCACCCCAGGCAGGGACGGTATTAGGATTGCTTACTTTTAAGGAAGATAAATTGGGATTGACCTCTGTCCAAGAATGCTTGAAATAGCCCGTACCTGCTTGTGCATTAGCTTGACCTTTGGCCAGATCTGCATTAAGTTGTTTATTAGGATAAACGATCTCTACTTGTTTGGTTTCTTGTAACCAGCTGTCCCCGCTCATAAGCAGTGCATAGACGGCTGCTGAAGTTGCTTTGGTCGTTTCCCAAGCATTGGTCTGTTTGTTCTTCAACAACCATAGACGAAGCTCGTCAACCATCTCCTTATCTTTTGCTACTTGCTCAAATACTTCTATCATGACCGAATGAGTTTCAATAGGCATTTGGTGCCAATAATACCCTTTGTCATACTTCCAGTACTTACCAAGGTCTTCATGACTTAATGCACGTTCTTTGAGGGAAGCTACAATGCCTTGAGCGGTATCGTTCATACCAAAACGATCAAGACCCAGTGCTAACAAACCTTGGTAGTAAAGACCTTGGTCGACCCACTGTTCTTTTGCTCTACCTTGATAGTACTTGGCTACTTTTTGAGTCTTTGCATTCATATCAAAGTCTATGAAAAACGAACGCGCATAAAGATAGTGAATCACCATACCTGTAAGACCTGGATTCTTATTGTATCGCAAAGCTTCATTGTGATGCTCCACTAATCTAGCATCGATATACTGGACAGCCTTGCGCAAAATATTATTCAAATCCGTATCCTCAAGATCTACTCCTAGTGTTTGTAGATGACCAAACCCTTCCACAAGATACTGGGTGATATACCAAGAATCTCTCCCACCTGGAAACCAAGAAAATCCTCCATTACTCAATTGTCTTTCTGAAAGTACTTTTATATGCTTGGCTTTTTCTTGGGACATTTTATTGAGGTCAAAAAGCAGCGCTATATTTCTTCTTTGTTGTTCCTCACTTTGGGCATCCAACACCCAGGGCGTCTCTTCTAATAAGGCAGACTTCAGTTCTTGATTTTTACTTAGGTTTGATTTCATAGCATCAGTCCCTTTCCAAGATTCAAATATTTGTTTGATCTTAGGTGTGCTATTGGCAACGTGGCTAGCCAGTGCATTCGCATATAACTTATTGAATATTTGCTCTGTACACTCATAGGGATACTCCATTAAATACGGCAGCGATTGCACTGCGTACCAAGCGGGGTTAGAGGTAAACTCTAAGGTGTATTTATGATTCGTCAAAGTGCTTGATTTATTGTCTCGCATAGTTTTGAATACGAACTCTTTACTTTCTCCTGCTCTCAATGGCAAAGGCATAGTTTCAGTTACTAATTTTCTATTGGTAAGCACTGGCAATGCACTCTCCTCTCCATCGCTATATGCTCCGGCTTCTGCGACTACTCGATGCAGCACTGTACCCAGCATATCCATTGGAATATCTAGATCCCAAAATAAAGCTACGGACTCTCCAGGTTTTGCTGTAAATGATTTGTCTGATGCTATATTAGCGTAAGCAGCATCTATTGACTCCATGCTGAGCGCATTAAACAGTTCAAGTTTAGCATTTCCTGTCAATATCTTTTCCGATAAATTAGAAACCTTTGCACTAAATCGAATCTTGTCTCCCTCTCTAAAGAAACGAGGTGCATTTGGCTGCACCATAAGCTTCTTTTGTGTTACTATTTCTTTAGTTGAAATCGCCGTTGCTAATTCTTTAGTATGCGCAAAGGTCATGAACTTCCACTTTGTCAGTGCTTCATTCATTTTGAATTTGATAAGTACATTTCCATCTTTGTCGGTGCGTAAATCTGGAAAGAAGAAAACAGTTTCGTTGAGATTCTTTCTTATGGAAGGACCATTTTTAGCTTCCGAGTTTGTCTCCTTTTCTTCTTTTTCAGACGCCGTAAAATCAACTTTTTCAGATTCTTCTACCACATTATCGTCAGTATTCATCATCATAGCATCGGCGGTAACACGTACCCCATCCATTTGAGGCGCAGGTGCAGAGGACTTCATTTTAGCTCGTCTCCCACCAGCTCTTGTACTTTTTACAGATATCTCACTAAGTTCTTCTTCAGCGTAATTCCATCCATAATTATTTCCATAAAAATCAAATCCATGCCAATCAAACTGTCGATACACTTTCTGAGACTGCTCTAGATATTTCGGCCTTTGATAATTTAAGCGATACCCACCTTGTTGGGTAAAGTTGGAACCTGGCTGAAGTTGATAGTTGGCATACAAAATAGGGAAATAATTGGCGGACCATTGATTTGGTCTGAACTCATCCAATGATGCATCGTACATACCAGCCAGCATTTCGGCTGCTACTTTTTCTTTTTTTGAACCTTCTATTTTGATGATCCACTCTTCTTCTTGTCCTGGCAATAATTTATCCCTAAATGAAGCATACGAAATCTTTAATTCCTTATTAGACCATGGTACTGGTATGAGACTTGATTGATTGTAAATTCGATTGTTGAATACGGTGAATGCAGTCATAGAGATATTCCCTAAGTCTGATTGATTTACAGCTACACTCGTTTCTCGCTTGGTCTTTAGCTTAAGCCAATTTTCATCTATAGACTTATCTCTTCTACTAAGCGCTACAAAAACATGGGCATCTTTATATGAAGAAAGAAAATTGACCAAGGCCGTCTGACCTGGTTCATAACTTAGCTTATCTTTTTGCACCGCTAACCCTACTGGACTGGTGACATCTTTGGCCTTGGTACCTATGACCTCAAACGCCAATTCCTTTTTGATTTTATTTCCATTCTTGTCGATGGACTCTGCTGTTATCTTGTATTGTCCAGGTACTAATGACAATTTGCTAAGATCCAATTTGCCATCCTCCGTACTGGTAATTTTTTCACGATACACCTCTTGGTTCTCTTCTAGTGCTATAGCTTGTTTTTTAGCAGCAAATCTATAAGAAGGAAATAGATCACTGAATTCTCTTTCTGTAAAATTAACCGTGTCTGGGAAGCTCCAAAAACGATCTCGGTACAGTTTGCTTTCAGACTGTAAAGATGCAATCCGGAGCCTTACCTCCGTAGGCTGAAACTTACCATTCAAATTTGATGTCGATATGGTGATGTGCTTAAAACTATCGGCTTCGATTGGCGAAATTGCAGAAACATTCAAGGATAGGGCTAGCTCGCTAGCTCTGATTACAGTTTGAATAGATCTTGTTTCTCCACTAATATCTGTGATATCTGCAAATACTTTATAAACAAAAACAGCTTGTTGCTTTTTCTTTATACTTGGATCAGGCAGCAACTCAAAATCAATATCAAATGTACCATCTGCTTTACTTACTGCTTCTCCGGTCTTTATTCGCATAGGAGCTTGTCGGTTGTATCTGCCATACCTCCACCTCCAATATGGATACTCTACGCCTCGCTCTACTCGATAAGCGACTTTAGCATCTCCGATAGCATTCCCAGCAAAGCCAGTTGCTTTGCCAACTACTTTTACCGATTCGCTTAGCGCGTATTCCGCTTCTATGGGCAAAAATTCTGTTTCAAATTTTGGACGCTTATATTCTTCTACACTAAAATTGGTTCCTCCATATCCATTGATTTGGATGGTCATATTGCCTAGTAGGCCAGAACTTGGTGTAGTAAAACTCCCATTGATACTCCCATATTCATTAGTGGTCAAGTTGAGTTTTTCAACATCTTGACGATTGGCATCTTTGAGTACTACTTCTAGAGCTTGATTGGTCAGTAGTGTCGGCAATTGTGATTCGCCATCCACATGATGCGCAATAGCTTTGAAATAAACCGTCTGCCCAGGGCGATAGATGGCTCTATCCAAAAAAATATTTACTGCATTTCTACCTCTTGGGGTATGTTTTCTATTTTTATATATCCAATCTTGCATTTGGAGCACATCCTTTCCATACTCCACTTTGGGCATATAACTGTTGTTTTGATCCAAGTCTATGTTCACCATTCCATTAGCATCGCTAGTCCCGTTGGTCTTGAGTCGGAGTACACTTTTTCTTGCTGTGGAATTATATTCCTGAAGGTAAAAAGACACCTTAGCCCCTTTTATAGGCTGACCAGTGATGCGATCTACCACTATCATTTGATGCTCTGGATTATTGGGTGTGATCACATAACTCAGATTGGATACTATAAAAAAGTTGGCTGATATCTCGGCCTTATCTTTTCCAAAGTTTTTATCATTGGAAGTCAATAGCACATAGTGCCCAAAATCCAAAGGTGCAACTTTGATTTCTGTTTGATGGTTTTGAAAGTCATCAAATACGGGAAGCGACTGTGTCCACTCTGAAATTTTCTCTTTATTCTTAATGATAGAAAGCAACTTCCGATTATTGTTGCGAAGATCATGCTCCTCCCCTGCCTCTATTTGATATAATCTATGATGTACTTTCTTGATATTTTTGTAGCTGATTAGTGTCAACATATTCTCTCCTTTCGGGTAGACTTTTTCCATATCTACTTTGAGGAATTCACCTTCTATGCTACTTATTTTATTTTTTGCTTCGTTACGGTTATTGGCTTTTGGATAATCAGAAAGGATCTTTGAATATAACTCATGCGCTTTTTTGAGATCATCCTTTTTATCGGCAAGATGCGCTCTACTGCTCATATGAAGGTTGGCTTGCGCCATCAGTAGGGTTGGCATCAATTTTTCTTTGCCTTTATTTTTGCTGGCTAGATCATTGAGCGCAGCCATATATTTTTTGCCTTTCAGGCTCATTGACCCATTGCTGAAGACCAGGTTTAATCGTTTCAGATCTGCATCAAGCAAAGCCACTTCATTGTTTTGAAGCAGGTGATAAGCTAGTACGTCTTGAAATAGTGTGATGGCTTTGTATAGGTGCGCGGTACTGTCTTGTGTCGTAAAGCTGTGTTTCACAAATTCCGAAACAGGAGCAAAAGCGATATCATCATCTAAATAAAACTTGTACACAGGCTCCGTGAGGTAGCTATTAGGATTGACATAGTAGTCCAGTATTTGATGTGACACAAAATCGTATAAGGTAGGTCTAAGATCATCTGTATTTATCGCATCCGTCAGCAATACTTCATACGCTTTTATGGGTAAGGCTTGCAAAGATTTATCTTTCAAAGCTTCTGCAAAATGCATATTGATCTCATCCACGAAGTTTTGGATAGACCAGGTCTCTAGTGATTCCGGCTTGAAAGTGGGTGCTGTCGTACGGTTAGAAAACTGCCAATAGTTGCCTTCCAAATAGCTTGCTAGTGATCGCCCGATCATGAAATGAAGTAGTGACTTGGCTGGGCCATTCAGTTGATTTACTTCCTCCTTAAAAGTTCGTATGCTGTTTTCAAATCCATATTCTTCTAGTTGGGATCCATATTTTTCTCTATATAGAATGGTCTTTACTATTTGCGGAGAATTATTTTCTTTTTTGGCACGGGTGTATAGTGCTGTCACTTTTTCGAGTGCAGATTTTACCAATCCTTTTTGCTCAAGCGCTAATATGGCTTTCCATTCTTCTGTATAATCATTCATTTCTTGCTGTTTAGTGAGCGGTACGGAATTGGATTGGTGATTAATCTTTGGGCTACATGTCATCGCACCAAATAGGATCATCAGAATGGTCAAGGAGACAAACAGGATAGAATTCTTCATAATCAAAACATTAAATTACAGCGGTATACTATATACAACTGATTATAGGATGCGAATAGACCTAAGAATACACAAGATAATGATGAGTTCTTTCCATTTTTAATTATTCCTTAACAAATACATCTATCGTAAAGAAAAGGCATGCCTTTTCTTTACGATAGATGTATTGATGATCATAGAGGTAGTAGCCAAGGTGGGTAGCATGATTCTTAGCTGAGGGGTGGAAGTGATATGAGGTGGACAGGACGACTCATGGACTAGTGCTCCGCGCAGGCTCCGCTCTCAAAGCGGAGACAAGTGGAGTACATAGTCCATAGGAGACCTGGGTGCCGAATACAAACGGACGACCCGACCCTGACATGAAGATAAAGCCAATGCAATGGCTGCATCTACATGTCAGGGGCAGCACCAAAATCAAGAAAATCACATAAAATATACTTATTCAAGTAGCTTGAGTAAGGTGGTCGAATCCTTCCTTTAATGCTCAAAAAATAGTACATTTGGCAAAAATTTATAATAGATGAATCTGCACGAATATCAAGGAAAAAACTTATTGAAGGAATATGGTGTAGCGATCCAAGATGGCATCGTTGCGAATACTCCAGAAGAGGCCGTTGAGGCTTATCATAAATTGAAAGAACGTACCAAATCAGATGTAGCGCTTGTGAAAGCTCAAATACATGCTGGTGGACGTGGTAAAGGTGGCGGAATCAAGCTGGTCAAGAACTTGGACGAGCTGAAGGCTGAAAGTAGCAATATCATTGGGATGATGCTAAAGACTCCTCAAACTCCAGGAGGAATCGATGGTCCTGGTAAATTGGTGAGCAAAGTATTGATCGCTGAAGATGCATATGCGCCTGACTTTGACGCTTGTGAAGAATTTTACGTTTCTATCCTGATGGATCGTGAACGTAAATGCAATGTTATAATCTACTCTACAGAGGGTGGTATGGACATAGAGCAGGTAGCTGAAGAAACACCACACTTGCTGCACAAAGAATATGTTGATCCTACCTTGGGTCTTCAAGGTTTTCAGATGCGTAAAATCGCTTTCAATCTAGGATTGAGTGGTGATGCATTTAAGGAAATGACTAAGTTTATCAAAAACTTATATAAGGCATTTATTGGTGCTGATGCATCTTTGTTTGAAATCAATCCAACTTTGAAGACGGCTGACGGTCGTATTATTGCTGTGGATTGTAAGATGGCAATTGATGATAACGCTCTATTTAGACATAAAGATCTAGAGGAATTGCGTGATACTTCTGAAGAAGATGCTACTGAGGTAGAAGCTAGAAGCTATGGCCTAAACTATGTAAACCTTGACGGTAACGTGGGTTGTATGGTAAATGGTGCTGGATTGGCGATGGCAACTATGGATATCATAAAGTTATCTGGTGGTGAGCCTGCTAACTTCCTTGATGTAGGAGGTACTGCTGATGCAGCTCGTGTAGAGCAAGCATTCCGTATCATACTAAAGGATCCTGCTGTAAAGGCGATTTTGATCAATATATTTGGTGGAATCGTACGTTGTGATCGTGTAGCACAAGGTGTAGTAGATGCCTACAAGAATATGGGTGACGCAATCCAAGTGCCTATCATCGTAAGACTGCAAGGTACTAATGCAGATATCGCAAAAGATATCATCGATAACTCTGGACTAGAAGTACACTCTGCTATACAACTGCAAGATGCAGCTGACTTGGTTACAAAAGTACTTGCATAAGAAGTATATATTGTTTTAGCATATACAGCTTTTCTTGTAAAGCTGTCGGAGGATGTGATCTACTTTTGTGATTACATCCTTCTTTTTTTTATACTATGAAGGAGGAACTGTCACTATTTGAACTCAATGAATTTATACGTCGCTTTGTGGCTCTCAATGTCCCAGACTCGATATGGATCACGGCGGAAATATCTCAAGCCAATCTCAACAAGGGTCACTACTATATAGATCTCATACAGAAGGCTAGGGACTCTGAGCAAATAGTAGCTCAGTCCTACGCTGTACTATGGGCTAAGACATTGGGCCGGATAGCGGCTAGCAAAACCAGTAATATCACTCAGATCCTCAAACAAGGCCTCAAAGTGAAGCTGCGTGTGCAGGTAGATTTTCATGAAAAATGGGGGCTGAAACTCGTGATCGAAGATATCGATGAGAACTTCACTTATGGAAATTTGGCCCTTGAGCGGGCAAAGATCATCAAACGCCTGCAAGCTGAAAAGCTGATGGAACGCAACAGGCAAGTACCTCTTCCTCGCATGATCAAAAGGGTTGCTGTACTTAGCTCAAGGACGGCAGCCGGCTATAAAGACTTTGTAAAGCACCTAACGAGCAATGAATATGGGTATACCTTCGCGATACAATTATTCCCCATACGGGTGCAAGGTATGCATGTCGAAGAAGACTTTTTGGATCAGATAAAGAAAATAGATTGGACAAAATTTGATCTGATCGCTGTGATCAGAGGCGGAGGATCTAAAATAGATCTTGCCGCATTTGACAGTTATGAGATATGCAAAACGATAGCCACATGCCCTACCCCGATCATAACAGGGATCGGCCATGAGATAGATGAGACTATAGCAGATATGGTATCGCATACTTCAGTAAAAACTCCGACAGCTGTAGCAAGCTATATTATAAATAAGAATCTTGAATTTGAAAGCCATGTCACTCAGCTAAACCAAGCTATAGGCCAATTGGTAGCTCGCTCCATACAAGGCGCTCTAGTAGATCTGCAAAGAAACAGGTCTGAACTGAGTTTTTTGGCAGATAGAAGCTTGCAAACTGCCCATAAAAAACTTGAAACTCTGTCCCAGCAAATAGATTTAATAGCACAAAACAAGCTAAAAGGGGCAAAAATACAACTGGAGCATTGGCAACAAACCGTAACCTTCTTGAGCGTCGAAAACACACTAAAACGCGGATTTACAGTAACCTACAATCAAGAAGGTAAAGCAGTGGATAATGCTAAAGAACTCAAAAAGGGAGATATTATAACTACCCACTTTAAAAAGGGAAAACACAACAGTAAAATTCAATAAAATGGCGAAGATTAAAAACTATACGGAAGCAGCAACCGAATTGGAGGGCATACTAGATGCTCTAAAATCAGATAAAATAGCCATTGATCAACTGGCCGAAAAAGTAAAACGTGCAAATGAATTGTTGACATTCTGTCAAGAAGTACTGCGTAAAACGGAAGAAGCAATATTGGAGTAAAAGAGGTGCTAGGTGCTAGGTGCTAGGTGCTAAGTGCTAAGTGCTAAGTGCTAAGTGCTAAGTGCTAAGTGCTAAGTGCTAAGTGCTAGGTGCTAGGTGCTAGGTGCTGATAATGGGAGACAAAAAAAACGCTCCTCTAGCTTTGAAACCGAGAGGTTTCCTGCTAGGGAGCGCCAACAAAAACTAGAGTCTAACCCAAGAAAGTTCTTTATATATAATTTATATCTTAATCGTATTGATATGCAAATATAAACAAAATTTACTTTTTAGTATATTTTCGTTCTTTTATTTTTGCTTTTTTACCAGTAAGCTCACGTAAGTAATACAACTTCGCTCTTCTTACTTTACCTCTTTTTAACACCTTAAGTTCGCTAATGTTCGGAGAATGTAAAGGAAAAATTCTTTCCACTCCAACACCATTAGACATTTTTCTGACAGTGAAGGTCTTAGTAGCACCGTCTCCGTTAATTTGGATCACATTACCTCTAAAATCCTGAATTCTTTCTTTAGCTCCTTCAATAATCTTGTAGCTAACTACTATATTATCTCCAGGCTTAAATTCTGGAAGTTCTCTTCTTGTCTTCAGTTGTTCGTGAACAAATTTAATTGCATCCATTTTTTCAGTATTTCAAAAGGATTTTAGACCTTTTATTTAATGAAGCGCAAATATACTATAAAATATACAATATAGCCATCTACTCAAAGGAATTTATTTATCTTATTAAAGTGGCATATGCTTTTAGCTGAATAGTGCCTTCACGCGGACTGTCGTAGGAAACTAACACAACATATACCCCACTTGGCAAAGTAGGACCACTGTTGAATTTCTGTCCATTCCAGCCATCATATTGACTTTCTGTCTCATATACCAATTCTCCCCACCTATCCCAGATTTTCATATTGAAATCACTTATGTTTTCAAGCGTTCCTACGCCCAGGTAAGTGTCATTTCTATCATCATTGTTAGGGGTAAAGGCATTGGGCAAGAAATAACTATTTACTGGCACTATATCTAAAACTGCATAGGCAGTATCTACACATCCGTTCTCTGCTGTAACCAGCAAGACGATCTCTTGCAATCCCGTATCCCGAAAGGTGAAACTAGGGTTCTGATCTCGTGAAGCACCTTGATTGGCAAAGTCCCACTGCCAATTATCTACATCCATGGATGATTGGTCAGTAAAGAAAACGAGTGGATTATAATTGGTAACTGTAGTTGGCGAAAAGGTAAAATCCGCCTCTGGACCTTGATTGATCGTAATCCAATTGTTAAAAGTCTTACTTATAGTACAATCAAAAGGAGAAGTAATAGTCACGGATACCGTAAAGGTCCCCACATCAGTATACTCATGTGTTGGGCTTATCTCATCACTGGTATTCCCTTCTCCAAAATCCCAAAGGATGGTGTAATTGGTATCAATTGGAAAGGTCAGATTATTGAAAAAGACAGTTCCTCCTGGTGTACATGCTATAAATGAACTGGGCTGCACAATAACCTGTGCAGGCGCTGGAGACCAGTTGAACTCAAATAAAAACTCGTCTTGACAGTCATTATTGTCGACCACTGTCAAGGTGACAAACTGCTCACCAGGTGATTCAAACTGATAGCTTGGACTTTGTTCAGATGAAGTCTGTCCATCTCCAAAATCCCAATTCCACTGAACAATACTGTCTGCTCCTGTAAAACTAAGATCGGTAAAGGTCACGGGCCCAAAAATACATGTATCATAGTCGACTTGAAAGCCAGATATTATTTCAGGAAACACGTTTACAAATATATTGGCGGTATCTCCACAGGGTTGCCCAGGATTGAGTACTAAGACTCCCATATACTGGCCTGTATCAGGAAACATTACTGTAGGCTCCCACTCTTCATATACTTCAATACCCTCTCCACCGAAGTCAAACTCCCAAAAGAATTCATCAATATTGTTTCTGTCTACACTTTGATTCCCAAATTCAAATTCAAGCTGACCACAAACATTGAGTAAGAAAGATTGCTCCCCTAGAAATACATCTTCTACTATATCTGCACGGACCAATGGATCACAATCCTCTACATTAAATTGAAAATCACGCCGCACTGTACTAAGTAGCACCCCATTTCTGTACTCTTCGACACATACCCCAACGACAAATTGACCTTTGATAAGTGGTGTTCCTGTTATCAATCCAGTTATAGGATCTATAGTGACTCTAGGTTCGCCTCCTAATGGAAACTGTGAAGTAAACTCTGGTGCTTTAAAATTAACATCCATATATGGTGGAGCAGCATCTGGATTAGGAGCTACACCATTTAGCGCAAAAGGAGATCCTCCATTATTACCTGATCCAGCTAAGCCTCCTCCAGTAAAAGGAGAACAAAAACTATACACCAATAAGTCACCCTCAGCATCGGTTGCACCATGATCAAATATCAATGGCTCATTGTTGCATATAATGATTTCTGGAAAAGCATCATACACTGGAGAGTTGTTACAAGTAGAGTGCGCAAAAGGCGTAATTTCTATAGAGTACGTAGCACCCGTATCACCTGGATCAAAAATATTATTGATAGATCCATTCCGACAACATCTTGAATAAGTAACGGTGTATGAACTTGGCGATGCAGGTAAGGTCTCTGTAAACACATAGGTTCCTTGCTGAACACAAACATTATCAGGAATCTCTAAACAAGGATTTTCTAAGGTAGGTGGAATATCCCGAACGTTTGGAGTACCTAGATCAACATTTCTAAGCAAGCTTGTGCCATCGAAAATAGACACCGAACCCGTTAATGCATTATTGCCAAAGCTGTCAAACTGAGCTCCTCCGCTCGCACAATCTCTATATACCTGTAATGTAAATCGATATAAATTATTACCCAGACACTCATAAGTCAGCTCACCCCCTACTATATGAGCAGCCTTTCCTACTTGTAATAGACTCAGCATGAAAACAAAAAGAAAACAATATTTTTTAAATAATAATCCAGTTGGCATTTATGCTACTTTAGAAAAATAACTAATACAAATTATTTTAGTTGAGACTTGATGTAATTAATAATTAAAGATACTCGTTTAATATAACATATACATAGACCATAATCATATAAAGTACTCAAATTTTAACGAATTATTGCAATATCTACTACATTTAACCAAATGATTGACATCGACTATTTTAATAAGTGCCTTGAAGTTTTGAAACAAGGTGGTACCATTTTATTTCCTACAGACACTATCTGGGGTATAGGTTGTGACGCTACAAATGAACAAGCAGTAGAGAAAGTATATCATCTAAAACAAAGAGACCGGTCCAAACCGCTCATAGCGCTTGCCTCTGACATTCAGATGATTAAGCAGTATGTCACTCAAATACACCCTAAGGTAGAAACTTTGCTAGAGTTCCATACCAGGCCAATAACTGTCATATACGACCACAGGCAAGGATTTCCTAGCAACGTAATCAACAAGGATAATACGATTGGAATGCGCATCCCACAAGATAAGTTTTGCAAAACCCTCATTGCTTCCTTCGGAAGACCTATAGTGGCGAGTTCGGCAAATATCAGCAACGAAGCATTTCCTAAAAACTTCAGTGAAATCAGTTCCAGCTTGATTCAAAAAGTCGACTTCACTATTCCTTACAGACAAAACGACAATCAATTCTTACCCCCTTCCTCTATAGTTCGCCTTACCTCAAATGAAGAACTTGAATTCATAAGAGATTAAATGGTATAAATTAAAGACGCTTACTTCGTTATGCTAACAAATCCTATATTTGTTGAGCATGAAATGTACTGTCTATTACAACGACTCTTCTGAGCAGCTTATCGCCAATAAAATGACCTTCTTCGAAGAAGTTTATTTTGACTACAAAATATTGGAAGAGCAAGACCACAAGAGACTCAGCTTATTTATCCACCCAAAGCAAAGTATACAGGTTGACAAGGTCATAGTAGAGATTCCGTACCATTTTCAACCTTCAGATAAGATCCTTTGCAACGGATTTCAGTCATGGTCTGAGACCAAGACTTACAGCCCATCAGAAAAAATACCCCAGCTCAGAAAGTTGGCAGAACCCTTCTTTCAGTATTATACAGATAGCCACCTATTTCGCGAGAAAAGGCCAGACTTGTACTCGTGGACTTACGGATATGTGCAACAAAGCTCCAAGACACTTCTGATCGGCAGTGTTTCCGAAAGTACCGCATATACCCTAATCGAATACGACACCAAGGCCAATATAATTCGCATCACAAAGTTATGTGATCACATCACACTCGCACATAGCTTTCCTGTTTTTGACCTTATACTTAGTGAGGGAAAAGAGCAGAAAGTATTTGATGATTATTTCAAAGCGATTGGCCCTTCACCAAAGAAAATGGAGTCGACTTTCGGATGGACCAGTTGGTATAGGCATTACAATAAAATTTCGGAAAGCAAAATTCTTAATGATCTCGAAAGCTTCAGTAAGCATTCCAACGAAGCACCTTTTTCAGATACGGAGCGCATTTTTCAGATTGACGATGGATACCAAACTGCTATAGGGGACTGGCTTTCGATCACTTCTGAATTTCCAAATGGACTGTCTAGCATCGCCCACAAGATCCGGTCAGAAGGAATGACGCCTGGTATATGGATTGCGCCTTTTGTTTGCAGCAAAACCTCAAAGATATTTGCCCATCAAAAAGACTGGCTACTCAAAGATGACAAAAAAAATCCCATCAAGGCGGGTTACAATCCACTATGGGGAGGCTGGTATTACGCACTAGATATCTATAACCCAAAGGTCAAAGACTACCTCACGGAGGTATTCTATACCTTCTTCAACAAGTGGGGATTCCAACTCGTCAAAGCTGACTTTTTATTTGCTGCATGCATTGCTCCACCCAAAGGCAAAACCAAGGCGCAGGTTATGTTTGATGCCATGACATTCATAGCGCAACTGGTAGGCCAGAACAAACTATTAGCCTGTGGCATTCCATTGGGTAGTGTTTTTAATCAGACCGCTACTTGTCGCATTGGCCCAGATACACATCTTGCTTGGACCAATCCGATGATGCGGTTTCTACGCAAACGAGAGCGAGTTTCGACTCTTTCTGCCTTGCGCACCATCATCCATCGACGTCATCTCAATAAACGGGTATTTATCAACGACCCTGATGTATTTATCATGCGTGCCGATGGCCATAAACTGTCAAGGGATCAGCAATATACGCTACTCCTTGTTCAAGTACTTTTTGGCTCTCAAATTTTCAATTCCGACGACTGGAACAGCTATGACAATCCTACTCTCCAAGAAATCAAAGGTCTCTTAGCATTCAGAGAACCAACCATACTCCAAGTCCATGAACCTATTTCAGATTATTATCAAATCCATTTCCAAAAGGACTATACCTACATTGCACATATCAATCTTAATAAACATAAGGTGAATATTCCCAACCTAGAGGCAGGGTTTGACCTCGACCCTTTTGAAAGTATCGTTTTACGCAAAAAGTAGAGAATGTTGAAAAATATAAATGATGAGGGGCCTACCCTTGCCACCAAGCTCCGCACCTATCACAAGGGTCGCTATGTTGCGTGACTCGTTATTCACTCGGTCTTTAATACCAGAAAAATGGTATTGCAGACTTCCTCCGCTAGGCACCAGGCTATGCAATGTCGTCACCACTTCACAGCGCTAGTCCAAAAAAAAATTATTGGGATTGAGTAAGTTGATTGTAGGATTTTTGCGCATTCATAGCTTCGACTAAGACAGGATCATCGCTATTCAAAATCTTATAAAAAGCCAAATCACCATAGAGCTGTTTGCCGATTTTTGCTTTGATAGCATTGCGTAGTTCATCTTGAATGGTTTCATTTATTATAGCATCAGGCTTCACTGACAAGTTGCTTGCATGATGAAAATCAACAAGATTTTCAATAATATTCTCGTCTAGTTTATACTCTTCAATGAAGTTAGATTCTACCATATCAAAATCATTGCCTTCTACAAATTGAAAGGCAAACTTTGTGATACTTCCATTCAATTCTAGAAAATACTGATTCAGCAAAGTGGAATCGTATGGCACATATACGTCTGGTGTGATTCCACCACCAGCATATACTTCCCTGCCATTGGCAGTATAAAATTTACTCGTATCCGAAATCTCAACTTGATTTAAGTTGGTGAATTCCCCAGAGTCGATTCTCTTTTCAAGATAATTGTCATAGTCTTCTTTCTCCTCATAGTCTCTCTGTATCAATCTACCAGCAGGCGTATAATACCTCGCCACAGTAAGCCTCAATGCAGATCCATCTTTAAGATCATATTGTTCCTGCACCAAACCTTTGCCATAAGATCTGCGGCCTATGATCAAACCTCTATCCCAATCTTGTATAGCACCAGCAACGATCTCACTTGCAGAAGCAGAACTTTCATCAATCAATACACAGACTTTTCCAATGTCAAAAACATTTCTACCTGTAGTAAAAAACTCTTCTTTCTTTACATTCTTCCCTATAGTGTAAACTAATTTTTGATCCTTTTCAGAGAATATTTGGTTCAATATTTTTATGGCTTCGTGCAAGTATCCCCCTCCATTACCCCGTAAATCAAACATGAGGTTTTTCATATTATGGTTTTCGACTAGGTCGTTTAAGGCAGTCATAAATTCTGAAATCGTATTGGCGCTAAATTTATTCAATTTGATATAGCCCGTATCATCATTGAGCATATAATGAACATCTACACTACTGACTACTATTTTACTTCTTGTGAGTTCCATTTTTAGCAATTCTTCTTCACCAGGTCTTTTGACGGATAATTCTACTTTTGAGCGGTTTACTCCTCTCAATCTTTTGATCAACTCTTTATCTCCAGATTCAGAAATATCATTTTCAGAATCTAAATTTATAGCATCAAGAATTCTATCTCCCTTTTTTAAGCCAGCCTTTTCTGCTGGGCCTCCATCGATTAAATTTAGTACAGCTATGGTATCCCCCAGTAAGATATACTCAATACCAATACCTACAAAGCTACCGTCCAGCTGCTCGTTTGCTTTCTTTACCTGTTCCGCAGACATATATACGGAGTGAGGATCTAGATCTTTGAATAGGGAGGTAATTGCTGTTTCTACAAGTTGATTTGTATTTACAGTATCTACATATTTGGCTTGGATATACCTGATCAGTTCTTCTACCCTACCTTGGCCAACAGTATTTGTTGCACCGTTCGAATTTTCGAAGACGATCTTAGTTTGTTGAGATGAGGGCTGTAGTTTTGACCCTACTACCATTCCCCCCAACATCATGATGGAGAAAAGGAACGGTAACCAAACGTTTAGTTTATTTTTAGGAGATTCTTTATCCATTTGTTAGTAACAAAAATACATCAATTTTAAGGGTAATTTGCAGCAAATAGGTAGTTAATTAAGGATTCTTACGCAGATTTTTGAATCTTGTCCTAGATTATGCATTAATTTTAATCTCAGATTAATTGAACAAATCAAAATCGATCTAAATTTTACAAATACTATGATTGACAAGCTTGACCGAGATATCATCAATACCCTACTTGAAAATGCAGACATGCCATATACAGAAGTAGCTAAAAAACTCTATGTATCTGGTGGTACCATTCATGTTCGTATGAAAAAGTTAAAAGAGCAGCTAAATGTCATCAGAGGAGCATATTTAGACATAGATCATACTAAGCTAGGCTACGATATCACTGCTTTTATAGGCGTTTTTCTTGAAAAAAGCTCTCTATACGAGACTGTTACGGAAAAACTCAAAGATATCCCAGAAATAGTCAGTGCCCACTATACCACTGGCAATTACAGTATTTTTGTGCGTATTATCTGTAAAGATACTGACCATCTCAGAGAGGTACTCTCAGAAAAGGTCCAGAGCATAAAAGGCATCCAACGAACAGAAACTTTTATTTCCTTAGACGAGAGTATTGACAGACCGCTTCGTATATCAAATGATGAAGATAAATAGTGGAATAATTATTGACTTTATAATACGTTCTATTATTGGTAAAACAACCTTAAAGTGTTGATTTACAACAAATACTAACTCATGTTTAGAAGATTACTTGTTTTGTTTTGTGCTTTATCGCTAAGTAGTGTTCTACTGAGTCAGGGGAGCCCAAGCAAGAATGCACCTATAAAGTATAGACTATTAATGACATCTGTCACTGTAGAAGATGTGAATAAAGATGAAATAGCAATTACTTTAAATGCCTTTAACACAGGTCGGCAACCTATAGACTTCTCTTCATTCAACTCTGTCCCTAAAGAAATGGAAATCAAATTTGAAGAGTCCTTTTACAGAAGTAATCTCAGTGACCTCGAAGAAGATATCGTTACTAGTATGATGAATAAAAATATCACTATTAATAATGGGAAAATTCTCAAAAACCTAAGATTTAACCTTCCATGTACCGAAGGCATGTACAAAGAGCTCACAAAAAAAGAAAAGCGTTTCACTAAAAATTATACTCCGCGATCAAAGTCAAACGCACCAACTTTGAAATATAAGACAGCTAAAAAGAAAGCGTCTGGATTGGCTAATGTTGTGGCAAAAAAGAAAAAGAAAAAAAGCAAAAAAGTAGACATTACTGATGCAAGAAAGGAAATGGTTAAAGCAGATACTAAGGTAAATGCCCCAAAAATAAATAGCCCTAAAGTAAAGGAGCCTGTCATCAAAAAAACTAAAGTGAATACCCCTGATGTAGCGATCACAGAAAAGAAGGTAGATACTCCAAAAGTCAAAAAACCAAAGGTAGATGTTAATCCATCGACTGAAATCAAAACGACAAAAGCTAAAGTCAAGGAACCAACAGTTGCTGTTGACACTCCAAAAAGAAAAGATACCTCTATTCCAAGAGAGACCCCTAAAAATACAAGAAAGCAAAATGTAGATGTTGTAAGTACAGAAAAAAAGAGATCCACTGTTTTTGAAAAGCAAAAACAAAAGAAAAAAGAAATAGAAAATAGCAAAAAAGATTCTTTCAAAATTGAGCAAGCTTCCCAAAAAGAAGATGAAAAAGCAATCTTGGAGTCACTCGGAGTAGGTTCAGAAAAGAAAAAAACGAAGAAAAATAATTCTACGGCAGGCAAAGTAGCATTTGACACCAAAGCTGGAGTAGAGGCATCAAAAAATTCATATGCTGAACGATCAGTTTGCCCAGACATGGTCCTTGAAAAAATTACTATTATAAAGAAAAATAGTAAATGGGTTACACTCGAATATACGCTAACCAATGTGGGTAAAGGCCCTGCATACCTAGGTAAAGATAGCAATAATCAAAATCTTGCCTTACGTGCTTTCTTATCCTCATCAGAGAATCTTAGTAGAGGTTCACTTCCTCTTGGAGGCGGCTTTGTCAACTACGACAATAAGGAAAATCAAGAACTCTATCCAGAGGATAGTTTTACCGGTACGCTAAAGTTGGACATTCGTAAAATGACCAAATTTACACCTTTTGTAATCCTAAACTTTGATCCATTCAACGTACTTGATGAATGCACTAAAACTAATAACTACGGGCAAATAAAAGTTGGAGGGTAATGAATACTTAATTGCTTCTTCTAGAACCTAAAGAGGGTACCTTCTTTTGAAAATCCAACTCAGATCCATCTAAAGAACACTCAACGAGTTGATTCTTAAGGTCTTTTAATTTAAGAAGAACTTCTTCAATACATATCAATCTTGCCGTCTCAGATACTGTTAGATCTTCTTGCAAGGCGAACAATGCCTCTTGCTCAATAAGCAAAGAAGAAATCAAGTTGTCAAAATTAGTTTGACTGTGCTGAGATACTTTTGCATTCACACTGCCTACCACAGTGCTGGCTGGAAAATAATTGTATTCATTTTCATCAATCTGCAAAAAGGCACTTTCTATGTCAGAGATTTTTGCTCTCCACTGTGCCGCAATTTTCATGATCATTTGACCTATCGAATCTGGGACCTTATACATTTGGTACTCTGGTCTTGACACCTGATGAATCGAACTGTCCAACCCTAATAACACAGCTAACTCATGACCGATTGCTGAAGCGATATGAATCGGAGTATACCAATTGTTCTGAATGCAGTTCATAGAAATCCAGATGATCGGATTGTTGACCGACTTATAACTTTGTATCTCTCTGCGTGAATTGAAAGGCATTATGACCAATTGCTCATTATAGCCAAGCTCATTAAAATAGCCTTGATGGTCCTTGATTCGGTCCAGTACTTGTCTATTAGACAAACCGCTTGCATGGTAAAATCGATGAAATCTGCGCTGCTGTTGATTGGACCACTCAAATTGTAGTATTTGCTCTACAAATTGTTTACTGCCCAATACTTCCTTTAAGATATCTATACCCGCTTCTAACTTACTTTTTTGAGTCTTCGTAAAAAAGCAAGAAACCGTTCGACCGATTTTAATAGATTGTTGAATCATAGGAGGTATAGATATATAGATTTATTATATATCAAAAGGCTTCACATTGTTACAATCCAAGACTAAATTCTCTCTACTTTAGGTATTTCTTTCACTACCAGTTGGATCATTTTTCCTAAACTGGCCTCTAACATGGTTATTTTTCCCTTTTTCATGGCCTCTACTACATCATTTTGATAGTGCCTAATAGAAATCAATTCTAAATTTTTCTCGACAATAGTCTTAAAGTCCTGCTGGATTTGTTGGGTAAAAGCCTCTATCCTATTGTCTATATCATTCACACAAACTGAAAAACTAATTGCTGAATTTTGCATCATATTGATCTGTATTCGGTGCTTGGCTATCTCTTGAAAAAGATAACTCAAATGGTGCTCTGCTACAAAAGAGAAATCCCGAGTACTGATACTGATCAAAGCTTGATCCGACTCTAAGGTTATTATTGGTGGATATCCCTCTATGACTTCATCCGATATGAACGTTCCATCCCCCATCGGGTCTATAAAAGACTTTACATACAAAGGAATACTCTTGTTTTGTAGAGGCTTAATAGTCTTAGGGTGAATGACCTTAGCACCATAATAGGTCATTTCGATCGCCTCTTTATAGCTTAGACTATCAAGCTTTGTTACATTCTTAAACTTTCGTGGGTCCGCCGTTAATACACCAGGCACATCCTTCCATATGGTCATATCTTGCACATCTAAGCCATGTGAGAATATAGCCGCTGAATAATCCGACCCTTCCCTTCCTAGTGTAGAAGTATTATTTTCAGTAGTACTGCCTATAAATCCTTGACTCACTAATATATCCACATTTTCAAAAGCAGGTTTGACCTTACTGTGCATATTCTCCGATGTCCGCTTCCAATCGACCCAAGCTTCTCGATAAATATCATCCGTAATGATCACGCCTCTAGCATCTAGCCACTTTGTGCTAAATCCAGATTGTGCTAATTTAGCGTTTACTATTTTGGAAGACATCAATTCGCCAATACTCACTATTTGATCATAGATATAATCATACTCTGGCTGATATTCATCTAAGGCCCAATCAACTTCTACTAGCAAATCATTTAAGTCACTCATCAATCCTTCATGCTCACTAAGACCAAGGTCTGTTACTATCTGCAAGTGATTTTGCTTTACAATCTCCAACTTCTCAAGAGCTAGAGTCTTATTGGAAATATGCTTTACCACTTCCTCCATTTGATTGGTGGTTTTACCAATTGCGGACACGATGACCATAAGCTTCTGTTGCTTGTGCTTTTCTAAAATAGAAACTACATTTTCAATAGCAGCTGCATCCTTTATAGAGGCACCACCAAACTTAAATACTCGTATAATCGCCATCAACTAATAATTTGTCCAAATTTACTACAAATGGGACTTAAATAAGAAACTAAAATAAGCACTTTGTAAATCCACGCCCAAGCTTTGACTATCAACACTTAAGTCAACAAACGACATGAAATTCTTCTCAAATCACTATATGCAAGATCCCGTTTTGATTTAAGTAATTTATGCGAAATAGTGTAAGTGTTTAAATAACATTTACTATTTTTATATTCCTTAATTAACTAAATGAATACAAACATACAAACTGCTCTTCTTGTCTTCCTAGTTGGAATGACTGTCGTCTTTATAGTACTCTGTATAGTAGTACTTACTGGAAAAACGCTCATTTACCTTGTCAATAAATTTGGACCTGTCTCAAGCAAGAATTCTATTAAAAAAGGAGATTTTATTCCACTGCTCAATGACAATATCAGTTCTAAGTCTGGCTTAAACAAAAAGAAACTGGCTGCTATTATAAGCACAGTTGAGATCGTCACCCAAGGAAGAGGAAAAGTATTAAACATTGAAAAAGTAGCTCCCAAATAAGTAGGAGCATAAGATATATTATTATGCCAAAAGAAATTAAATTATGCCTCGTCTATAGAGATATGTGGCAATCCGCTGGAAAGTATGTTCCTAGAGTTGATCAACTCAACAAAGTAGCTCAGCCTATAGTTGATATGAACTGCTTCACCAGAGTAGAAACCAATGGAGGAGGCTT
The DNA here is from genome assembly GCA_937974575.1 of uncultured Saprospiraceae bacterium. GTDB lineage: Bacteria > Bacteroidota > Bacteroidia > Chitinophagales > Saprospiraceae > JALZVN01. Next base: position 21,670 of record CALJVI010000183.1, read on the forward strand.
TGAGCAAGTCAATTTGCTTTTTGGTGAAAATCCAAATAAAGCAGTTAGACAATGGACGCAACCATTTAATGACGCAGGTATCCAAACCCAAATGCTTGAAAGAGGCTTGAATGGTATTAGGATGAGTCCAGTTCCAGCTGATGTTCGTAGACTGATGTTCAAAGTGAAAAAGAAGCAAGGCACCGATATTTCTCGGTCTTTTGATGGACTTAATAATCCACAAAACTTAGCCAACTCTTTTCAGTTTGCAAAGGAAGGCGGAATGGTAGCACAGGCAGCTTTAAGCCTTACTTTTTCTCCACTCCATACGGTAGATTATTATGTAGACTTGGCGGACAAGTACTTAGATCTAGGTGCAGAGGAGATTTGTATAAAAGATATGGCTGGTATCGGACGACCTGTTTCCGTAGGTAATATAGTTGCTGGTATCAAAAAGCGACATCCAAACATTTTAATACAATACCATGGCCACTCTACACCAGGCTTATCCGTTGCTTCATCATTAGAAGCAGCAAGAGCGGGAGCAGAAATTATAGATGTAGGCATGGAGCCACTCTCTTGGGGTACCGGACATGCAGATCTGCTCACCATTCATGCTATGCTGAAGGATGCAGGCTTCTCTATGCCCGATGTAGATACAGAAGCTTATATGCATGTAAGAAGCTTGACTCAAGAATTTATGGATGACTTTTTAGGATATTATATCAATCCTAAAAACAGATTTATGAACTCCCTCTTGATTGGCCCTGGCCTCCCAGGTGGGATGATGGGCTCACTCATGGCAGACCTTGAGAAGAACCTTGCCAGCACCAATAAATGGTTAAGCAAAAACGGCAAACCAAATATCACCCAAGACGAATTACTCATCAAGCTTTTTAAAGAAGTAGAATATGCATGGCCGAAATTAGGCTACCCTCCATTGGTAACTCCCTTTAGCCAATACGTGAAAAATGTATCTCTTATGAATGCCATGGGCACGATCAAAGGTAAACCCAGATGGAGCATGATTGATGAAAACACATGGGGTATGCTCCTTGGAAAATCAGGTAAACTTTTGGGACCACTAGGTGATGAGATCATGAAAATGGCCAAAGATCAAAATAGAGAATTTTTCACTGGTACTCCACAAGATCTATACCCTGATGAGCTAGAACTCTTTGCCGCAAAGATGGATAAAAAGGGCTGGGACTATGGTCAAGATGACGAGGAATTGATGGAATATGCTATGCATCCTCAGCAATATGAAGATTATAAAAATGGTAGCGCGAAAGAGAAATTCCTGAAAGATTTAGAAGCGCGTAAAGCAAAAGCCAATGGACAAACATCCGCAGCTACTGCCCAAATCGCTCCTCTAGTAGGTCAAGTAAACCCTATCAACTATCAACCTAAATCATTAACTCTAAATATAAATGGAGAAGAATTTAAAGTAAATATTGGTTATGAGGGCAATGATGGACAACAAGCGGCTACTCCGATAAATAAGGCAATCACCGAAAGCCCTACTCCCACAATCAGTCCACAAAGTGAGGGCAACATTTCTATTTTAGCTCCTTTAGAAGGAAAATTTTATCTTACTAAAGATACTGGCGAACAGCCTATAAAAATTGGAGACACCGTAAAAGAAGGCCAAACTGTGGCCTATATTGAATCAATGAAAGTGATCAACTCTGTCACCTCAGACCAGGCAGGCGTAGTTGCAGCTATAGTAGCTCGACATGGCGAAGAAGTGGAAGAAGATGATGTGATCATAAAACTCAAATAGTGGATACTCTACATAAATTATACGAGATGACAGCCTTTGGAGAACTTGCTAGTTCTCCTGGCACGATCCTTATGCTGGCCATCTCATTTTTCTTACTATACTTAGGCATTCATAAGCGATATGAACCCTTGTTATTAGTCCCTATTGCATTTGGATTATTGTTGGCCAATTTGCCTGGAGGCAATATGAGTGTCACCCAAGACAATGTAGCCAATGGCATAGCACACATGACTTTGCTGGAAATTGCAAAAGATCACGGGATCATGAATTTACTCTACTATGCTTTGATCAAAACAGGCCTCTTACCTCCTCTGATATTCATGGGAGTAGGCGCTATGACTGACTTTGGCCCTATGCTCCGCAATCTGAAGCTAGCCTTTTTTGGTGCCGCAGCGCAGATCGGCATTTTCACCATCCTGATATCGGCAGTCGCCTTCGGTTTCAGCCTTAAGCAGGCAGGAGCTCTAGGCATTATTGGCGGGGCAGATGGACCTACTGCCATTTATACTGCTATTATATTAGCTCCAGAACTGCTTGGCCCTATTGCCATTGCTGCATATTCTTATATGGCACTGGTACCCGTTATCATCCCTTTTTTAGTCAAACTGACCATGTCTAGCAAAGAACTAAAAATTAATATGAAACAACAGGATAAACTGTACCCTAACAAAACCGTGATCAAGAATCTAAAAATGGTAAAGATCATTTTCCCTATAGTATTACTCACACTTGTAGCACTACTGGTTCCCTCCTCGGTACCGCTAGTAGGTATGTTATTATTTGGCAATCTTATCAAAGAAATTGGTACTGACACCAATAGACTTTTTGTCGCAGCATCAGAGACCATTATGAATACTGCAACTATATTTTTGGGCCTAACAGTAGGTGCCACTATGACGGCCTCCACTTTTCTAAATAGCGAAACACTATTTATCGTCGTGGGAGGTTTCTTCGCATTCGCCATCTCCATCGTTGGAGGCATCATGGCAGCCAAAGTATACAATCTGTTTGCCACCAAAAAGATAAACCCCCTGATAGGTGCGACAGGTTTGAGTGCTGTCCCCATGGCTTCTAGAGTAGCCAATGAAATAGCCCTAAAATATGATAGTCGGAATCACATTTTACAATACGCTATGTCTTCCAATATTTCTGGAGTGATAGGATCTGCTGTAGCAGCAGGTGTTCTAATATCCTTTCTAAGCTAAAATAGCTCAACTCGGATATCGTGATTTAGATTAAGTGGAGTACCTATGGCATTAAGGTATGAAAGGAGTGTATACGGATAGGGGTGCCCCACATACGCATCGTCATCCCGTCGAAGATAGAAGCATTGACTTGTACTTTTGCACCTTCGCTCTTCAACTGTTCAGGCATGCCCATTGGTGCATACTCCGTCCCGTCATCGCCAATAATGCTCCAAAATCCACCTTCTAAGTCTTGATGTTTTACTGTGCCGTTGATTCTCATATTCTTGATTTACAGGTCTTATGCTTTTTCTTTCATAAAGTTATCCAAAGTCGAACTTAGATTCTTGATGATCTGACTTTGCTGCAAAATGGTAGAGCGTAACTCTTTCATTTCGCCATGTAGGATATTGTTCAGATTATTGGGCGAAGGCAAAAACGGGCTCAACTTGGCGCGCACATACCATACCTCTTGTATGTCTTTAATGTCTACCTTGAAGGGTTGATAATAGTCATTATCAGAGATCAGTACCAGAGATTTACTCTCTAGTATTTTATTGTATACCCGCTTGACCAAAACGTCACTTTGCGTTATGATAACGTATACATAATTATCCTTGATAGACGACTCCCAAAAGTTGGATTCTTGATAACTACAAATGACTTTATCGCCTTCAAAAAGCGTAGGCTCCATACTGTCGCCAGCTACATCAAATGAGCGATGAGTCCCTACCTTGTATTTATAATCTGGCAGAGTATACGTCGGTAGATCCGACATAAAAGTTGGATTGCCAATTTCCGAAGGATAGCCTGCCTGAGCAGGAACCGGTACATGCATGATGCGCTCATCCCCTCCATCGTCAGATACTACAGTCAATACTCGAACTGACTCGTCTACATCATTACCTTTGAGAAACATAGGTGTCTTTCCATGATGCAAAAAGAAAGGATTGATATTGTATACTTCTACACTTTTGCGAAGAAGCTCTAGCGTAACATCCCGCCTACCTTTTAGTATTTCACTAAGACTTTGAGGTAAATAATCTAGTGATTTGGCAAACTGCCTACTTGATTTCACTTCCTTCTTTTCACGAAGTCTGTCATGGCATTTTATAAATCGCTCTGTTATTATGTTGCTCATATTTATATAGTAGTTCTCTTCATCCAAAAGTAAAAATATTATTCACATATTGTGAATATATTATAATTTTAGTTTCAAAAAACATTTATCAACTTTAATTCCATACCACTATAATAAGCTTACATGGACACTTATTAACATTTTGCATTTAAAGTGTGGAAAACTAAGATAAAATTTGGTGACACTACAGGAGTCTTAATTAGGGCGATCCCCTATGGGTCGGGCCCCTCCAGGCTCGTTATTCACTGGGTATCGCTTACGTGCCTCCAGCGACACGGCTTCCTTTCAGTCGCCCCTTCCATACCCCTATCGCAAAAAAGGCAACATGAAATATTTCTGGATGAGAACAATTCTAGTCTTATAAGGTCTAGTTTTCATATTGGGAATCCCACCAATGCCTCAGACAAGGCATATAGCTAGATACCAAAGAAATCTAACATAGGACTAAGTGATAAGCCTGCACAAAATGCTTCTTATACCACATTGGATTTTACTATGAATTTAGTCACCAATAGTCGGATACAAACTAGAGAAAGTGGAGCTAACACAGGATATAAATCAGCATATACAACAGGAGATGTGCTAAGTATAGATGTCGACTGCCAAGGCTTTGTAAACTACTTAAGAAATGGAATTGCGTTCTATACCTCCACTTTAAAAGCAGTGAATCCGCTATTCTTTGACACTTCATTATTCCATCCTGATGCTAAAGTCTCCAATGTCGTAATGTTGTATTAGAAATTCCAATTTGAGCCTGATCCATGACGAAGAATTAGAAACGATGCATTGGGTACCTACTTTTTTGTACGAAGGATAGTAGTGATACGACTGTAAGGAGTAGTAAGGCAAGATGGGCAAGGCTAGGTGGTATAGCATGCTTGACTACCGCAGCGAAGGCGGAGTCACGAATAGCCTGGTCAGGTGTACAAGCAAGGTGGGCAGGCCTACACCTGACGTACCCTAATAAAAATAAGTTTACTGCTTTTGGAGTGAATCTGGATGTACTTCCAATATCCTTTTTTCTTCAGAGATAAGCTCTCCCTTAAGTTTACGTTCAGTTTTTATCTTTTCTCTCTTGGTAATAAGCTCCTCGAGAAGAGGCTTTACATTCAGCTTTTCCTTGTTGAGATTTCGGTGGTAGGTGATAATCACAAAAGTGATCATATCATCGGGATCGTATAGACCCAATTGGTTGAGGTAAACAGAGAATCGTGATCCATCAAATAAACTATAGTTATGACTAATCCATTTACCAAATCCGAAGTGAAGTTTTCTATCTGCCTGATCCTCTGGTAAGGTTTTGAACTTTTCTATGGTAGGCTTTTCTATGAGCTTGTTGAATTGAACGAAAGCATCTGAGAGATCCTTCGGGATATAAACACCATATAGAAACTCCTGTGCAATACGCTTTTGGTAGGCTTTCTCTGGGTCCGCCTTTTTCTTCGATGTTGACTGAGCGAACATCGCCACTGGTAATGCGAACAGAAAAATTAAAAATAAATGCTTCACTTTCAACATATAATCTTTTTATGGAACAGCTTAATAACTGCAAATAAACGACCAATATTTCATATCAAACATTAAATAGTGTTAAATCTATCCTATAGTTATAGACCACGAAGCGCTTATATATTACATCTTCACTACCTTATGGGTATCTACTCCATTTTCTGTGTGTATCAAGACATAATACAATCCAGTAGATAGCTGATCCAACTGTATAGTATGAAAAGCAATCTTACTGTGAATCGGGAAACTACTTGCCAAAATCCCAGTGCCAGTATATACTTCTACCCTGCTCACGTGGATTGGAGCCTCTGCATAAAAGTTCAATATATCGGAAACGGGGTTTGGTGCTAAGGTGAAATTATTATCGTTTGAATATGGATTATCAGTAGATGTAGCTGTTGATGAAAACACCTCTATTCGTCTAACCAGTGCATCTGTACAACCCTCCATATTGGTCACAAGTAGACTAGGATAGTAGACACCCATCTCTGTATAAGTATGTGTCGGATTTTGCTCCTGACTGGTATTGCCATCATCAAAATCCCACGCAAAGCTTAAGGCATTTGTCGAGGTATTCATGAAATTGACGGCTTGATTTTGGTCGATATCCACTAAGCTTAAGTCTTCATTAAATAAAGCTACAGGTAAACTGTCCGTTTGCACAGAACTGATATCTACAGATACTCTTCCGCAAAGATCCAAGTATTCCACCTCGAGATTAAAGAAATAGTTATACCGATTAGCGTTGCCATCAACGTCACCCACGACGGTCATGATATTATTTATCTGGTAAGGAAAGTCAAGACCAGTCGTAGTGTAGCCCATCTCGGCAACTCCATCTTTGTACCTGAGGCGATAGTTGAAACCTTCGGGAATACGGATACTCACCTCAGCAGTCTGCCACCCAGAGCCATCCGTGGGTACGATTTCGCTCTCAATCAGATCTCGTCTTCCATTTTCCACACCGATAAAAATATTTCCTGATTGCTCAGAATAAAAATCAAAGGAAGTGATTCGGAGTGGAAAGAGTGCATTAAAAAGTATGCCTTCATCTTTTTGATTACTGGTGAAAATAACATCGGATTCAGTTGCTCTTTTACCTACTTTTCTACTTCTCAGAATATCTCCGTAGATGGTATTATTGGTGTTGGATTCAATAGTGAACTGTGTACCCTCTCCTATCAGATTACCCCCAACAACTTGATCAAACCATTGAATTTTTCCATCTCCCTGATAGTCTGCTTTCACCAAAGAACTTGCACCTTCACAGGTGGTTTGATTTTCTATAACTAAAGTCTCTAGTCGTTCATTTGCAGATATTAGCACCTGTTTTGACAAGGTATTGTTGAGCATTCTTTCATCGACCTTGCCGTTTGGACTAGATATGGATATTTCTATTTGGTGATTGCCGACGGGAACCTCTATTTCCTCCAGTGAAATCGTATCCATTTGGTATGGAGCCACTACACCGTTCCACTCGGCAGATAAAGCTTCATTGAGCTCATTATCAATCGAGAAATCGATTTGCATAGTATACAAAGTATCAGGAGAGTTATTAAAGAAAACAAAATCACTAGAGAGTGCTTGATTACACTCAAATCTATCTGTGATAATCTGATATGCCATCAAATCATTATCCGCAGATGCTGGTGGAGTTGGCGTATTGCCCGCATCTATTAGATATTGGTATGCAGCAAAAACATCAATGATTCCTTGTCCGTATGTATTGTCTTCACCAGGTTCACCAAGATCCACACAGGTATAGTAAAGAGCTAGTTTAATATCTCTTGACCCCATTTCAGGAAACGCTTGCCTGAGTAACAATACTGCACCAGCGACATGAGGCGCTGCCATAGATGTTCCAGATTTGAAGCCATACTCATTTTCTAATACCGCCGATCGTACACCTTGACCAGGAGCAGCAATCTCAGGCTTGATGAGTAATGAGCCTTCGCCTCCGCAGGTGGAAGGACCGCGGCTTGAAAAATCAGCAATAGGTAAATTATCATTATTTCCATTGAGAGCTGCTACGGTAAAAGTGTTGACTATATCAACATTAATATTGTGCGGAGAAGTCATTGACTCTGGATCTGGTCCAGCATTACCTGCGCTAAAAACGACCACTACTCCCATCGCTTCAAGAGCGTTCAAAACGTCCACGTAAACACTGTTGCAATCTGCACCAAAAACAGAAGGATCCCACCAACTGTTATTGATGACGTCGGCCATGTCTTCACTAGTATTTATATCGCCATCAGGGTTAACAGACCATTCGAATGTACCAATATTACTTTGTGTTCCACCTCCACATAAATTGGCAGAACCCATCCACTGTGCATCAAATGCAACTCCAATAGTATCTTTTGTTGCTCGATCAAGACCCAAGACAGTACCTAATACATGTGTTCCATGATCTCCACATTGAAAAGGACTTTCCTGCTGTTGATTCCATCTATACCATGACTCAGCATCACCATTGGTATTGCCTCTATATCTATGGGCAAAAGAATTGTGAGTTGGATCTATACCTGTATCGGCAACTAATGCCAATCGGCCATATCCTGTATATCCTAAATCCCACATCGGCCTTGCGTTTATCCGATCTAAACCAACCTCTACACCATCAGGTATCACTAAAGCTGCTGGACCTTCATCTATACTTTCTACTAACTGAAGTTGGCCGTCAATGCCGATAAACTCTATTCTCTCATCATGGCTCAACTCCGCAATCACTTTTTTATTAGCTTTAAAAAATATGAGATTTGCTAACCAATATGGATGTACCGTTTCTTGAACAACACCTTGATCAGCTCTGAGTCGAGACAATAATTTGGCCTGACTACTTTCTGCTTTCTCTTGCAAAGTCGACATGATTATTTTTGACTTATCTGCCTGACTAGTTCTTTGCGCCGTAAGCTCACGATCCAATTTGAGAACATCGACCTTATCCTCTAGGATAATATAAATATCAAAATCAGAACTTGTACTATTCTCTAGTTCCTCAATCAAGTTATTGTCGAGTGTGCTATAATTATAATCTTGAGCTTGAGAAATGTGGAACAAAGAGATAAAAAGAAGGGCAAGGTAGAAGCGAATGGACATATTGTAACTTGTTTAGTTTGACGTACACAATGTACATTATTAAAGCGTGAAAATGGGAAAATTGTATTGTAATACGTCTTGTGAACATCAAAAAAAATCTAAAACTATTTAGAAAATGCAATGACCTCAGATAAAAACTTTATTAAATATATAGTTAGTTGATGCGCATTAGTTTAAAGCTATCTTTAAAATCATATATCTTAAAATACCTCTATGACTCTAAAATATAAACATATAAATAGAACTTATAAATAGCATACTAATGATCAGCGATTTATAAATAGCATGACATAAAATATTAAATATCTATATAGAAATATGCTCAAGACACGGAAAAAACTTTCTGCCTTGCTTGGAAAATCGTATTTTTACATTAACTACTACCATAAAGTGTTGGAGATATCTCTCTAACCCACCGTATTACACTAATATAATTATCCAGTTGGATCAATTTCACTTATAGATCCTACTGTTTATATACAGTTGTATTTATTCTCAGACCTACCAAATTAAACATCTACACTATTAAATCTCGCAATGCCGTGATTTGATGCTGGTATCATTATTCTTTTTTAAAAACAAACACTGATGAATTTATTCTTACAATTTAAATCAAACGCACCATCAAGACGAGGTAGCCAATGGCTGGACTCAAATTGGTTGTTGCTTTTAACACTTTCGCTAAGTCTTTCCCTCTTCACAGGAGCAAGTACACTCTTTGCAAAAAATGGAAATGCACTTTATGATGTTTGTGATGATGTAACCGATGGAGGTACAATATCTGGTGACGAAACTGGATGTGCTGATCCAATATTTGACCCAGCACTGATCACTAGTACTAGTCCGGCTACTGGAGGCTCAAATGTCTTGGAGTATCTATGGATGAGTACGACAGATAGTCCTGATGGTGTATCTGCTATATGGAATATTATTCCAGGTTCAAGCGGAGAGACATTCGACCCAGGTCCTATAACAGAGACTACCTACTATCGTAGATGCTCTAGAAGAGTAGGATGTAGTATCTGGATTCAAGAATCCAATACCGTAACAAAGGAAGTTGAATGCGCACCGGGATGTGATCTAGATATCTCAAATATGGTTGGCGTTAATCCAATGTGCAATCCTGGCAATACTGGTATTGTAGCGGTTTCCATCACAGGAGGCACTGCCCCATACACTTACTCATGGAATAATGGATCAAGTACTGAGGATATTGACAATCTACCTGCTGGGACATATTGCTTGACGGTAAGTGATGCAAATGGCTGCACTGATTCGGGATGTGTTACCTTAACTGCTCCTGCTCCAATAGAAGCAAATGGTCAATTCACAAGCGCTACTTGTGGACAAAACAATGGAGAAATTGATTTAAATGTAGTTGGTGGCACTGGTCCTTATACCTATGCATGGAATAATGGAGCTACCACAGAAGATATATACAACTTAGCAGCAGGAACATACTGCGTAGTGATTACAGACAGTAAAGGATGTAAATTGAACCAATGCTACGTGGTGTCTGATTCTGGAACTCATAATGTTTCTATTACTCCGAGCCACTCAAATGTTTGCCCTGGTCAATCGGTTTACTTAACGGCAAGTGCTGGATCTAGTTCTTATACTTGGTCTACAAACGGCGGTTCTTTGAGTAGCACTACTGGGCAATCCGTAAACTACACTATAAATACTCCTGGTACTTATACGATTACAGTGACCGGCACAAATGGAGAAGGATGTTCTGCAACTAGCACTGCTACGGTAACAGTAAATGAAAATCCGAATATTTCAGGAAATACAAGCAATGCTGCTTGCGGTGTTAATAATGGAGCTATTTATACAACTATTACAGGTGGTTCTGCACCTTACACCTACACATGGGATAATGGTGCTACGGCCTCTAACCTTAGTAACCTAATGGCAGGTCAATATTGTGTGACTGTGTATGATGCAAATGGATGTGCTGACAATACATGCTTCAATGTGCAAGGAACAACCAACTTAAATGTATCACTTAATACAACTAACATAGGCTGCAATAACCTTGGAAGTGTTTCTGCTTCTGTAAATGGAGGCGCTGCACCTTATACTTATGCATGGAGCAATGGAGCAACTTCTGCTTCAATTAATGGACTAAGTGCAGGAAATTACTGCGTAGTAGTCACAGACGCAAATGGATGTGTGAACAATCAATGTACTACCCTTTCCAATGTAGAAGAAGTACAGTTCACTGCCAACACTCAAGACCCAACTTGTAACTCTGCAAACGGAGCTATCTACATCGCTGTTACTAATGGTGTAGCTGCTACTTACAACTGGTCGAATGGAGCTACTTCTGCTAACATCCAAAACTTAGCGGCTGGTACCTTCACGGTAACGGTTACTGCTGCACAAAGCGGTTGTACTAGTACTGCTACTTATAACTTGTCTAATCAAGGAGATCTTAGTGTAAGCTTAGCTTCTGCTAATCCGTCTTGTAATGGAAATAATAATGGATCTGTTTCTGCTATTGCATCTTATGCAGGTAGTGGAAGCTTATCTTATAGCTGGTCTAATAGTGCAACATCTAGTAGTATAGGTGGACTAGGTGCTGGAACTTACTGTGTAACGGTTACTTCAAGTGATGGCTGTGTTGCTACTTCATGTGCCACTTTGGTCGAGCCAGTGGATGTTCAATTTACTGCTAACACTCAAGACCCAACTTGTAACTCTGCAAACGGAGCTATCAACATCACTGTTACTAATGGTGTAGCTGCTACTTACAACTGGTCGAATGGAGCTAGTTCTGCTAATGTCCAAAACTTAGCGGCTGGTACCTACACGGTAACGGTTACTGCTACACAAAGCGGTTGTACTAGTACTGCTACTTATAACTTGTCTAATC
>CALJVI010000184.1 GCA_937974575.1 uncultured Saprospiraceae bacterium
CCGACTTGGTAGTCACGCATAGCTTGCATGACTTCAGACTGCTCGTTCATTACAAACGGGCCGTAGGTAGCAACAGGTTCATTGATCGGTTCACCAGCTAATAAGATAGCTCTTGTATTTTCTGTGGCTTTAAGTTTTACAACTTCTCCTTCATTAGATAACCACGCAAGATCTTTGGACACCAGCTTTGTCTCATCATTATAAGTCAAGGCTCCATCCAAGAGGTATACAAATCCATTGAAAGAAGGCGGCACTGGGATCTCTACCTCTCCTGTCTCTGAAAAGGTCAATCTTAATGCCATAATTGGAGTGAAAGTATCTATCGGTCCTTTCAAATCTTGAAACTCCCCGGCAACAACACCTACCTCTACGTTACCATCACTAATACAAGCCGTAGGTGTATTGTCTTTTTGTAGACCAACATATTTAGGCTCCGTCATTTTATGCTTGGCTGGTGCATTTACCCAAAACTGGATCAACTCCCATGCCTCGCCAGCTTCGGCAACTTCCTTGGCAGGACGCTCACTGTGTACGATGCCTTTACCAGCATGCATCCACTGCGTTCCTCCTGGGTAGACTACAGAACTAATATTGGTAGAATCTCTATGATGAACTCCTCCCTTAAACACAAAAGACACAGGCGCAAAACCACGATGTGGATGTGGAGGTACTCCTGCATTAGCCTGCTTTGTATTATTGTCAAATTTATGCTCCAGATGATGCACCAACAAAAATGGATCTATCATATCCACCTCCTTAGTAGGAAGTGCCTGATCTAATATAATACCCCCCATGTTCACCTTAAAGGCTGGAAGTACTTTTTTGAGTTTTTTCAACTGTTTCATGATATCAATATATTATAAAGGATGTAGTGCTATAAAACACCTATAAAGTGCTAAAAGTTTTGGTCAAAATCAAATTCTAAGCAATTCTAACAGGTGTAGCAGACAGGCTGATATCCGCACACTTAAAGTGACCCAAGGGGCAGGCTGCCTTGCCATGCAAACCACAAGGCCTGCATTCTAGGGCATGACTGGTCTCTACTACCCTACTGTTATCCGAGAGTGGAGTAAATCCAAACTGAGGTACAGTGCTCAAAAATACAGCCGTCACTGGGGCATTCATCGCACTCGCCAAATGCAAGGGAGCCGAGTCATTGACATAATTCATATTTGCACCTTTCATCAGTGCTGCTGATTGGAGTAAGCTCAGCTTTCCAGCCAATACTTCTACATTGGGATGTACAGCTTTTTGTGCAATGTTTGCACATGCCTCCTGATCCGTTGGCGCACCCAGCAAAAATACTTTTATCTTTTTAGGAAAAGTGTTGATCAAGCCTACCCACTTATCTGCTGGCCACTGCTTGGTAAACCACACCGATGTAGGCGATATAGTGATATAGTCACCCGCTGTGCGCACCTTATCGAAGTCTGCCATCGACGGGTACAATTTGGGTTTCACCAAGGTCTCGTCCGTCAAGGTGGCTAGTAATTTCAAATTGCGACGGACTTCATGTGGAGAACTTTCAGAGGTATCTATCTGATGTTTTATTCGATGCTTAAAAAAAAGAGACAAGGGATTTTTGTCAAAGCCGATCGTATTGCTCGCGCCCGAAAAAGCAGTCAACATACCCGTAGATAAAAATCGCTGCAGATTGACTACTACGTCGTAATTATTATTTCTGATTTTTCTCCAGATCTTAAATAGATTCTTATGCTTTGACTCCTTTTTATTCCAGATCAAGACCTCATTGAGTATGGGGTGATGCTGTAGCAAGGACTCATTGCCTTTTCTCACCAAGAAATCAATATCTACATTTGGGTAGAAACTATACAGCTTTTCGATCAGAGCCGTAGCCAAGATCACATCGCCTATAAAAGCAGTCTGTATGAGCAGTATTTTTTTCATTGTTATGGTATCCTATGTCCTTGTATTGTAGAACAAGCGGAAGGTACATACTTTTTTATAAAACGTGCAAGGTCATTATAAAGTACATCCTGCCCTAGGCTAGTGTATAGCAAATTTTGACTTAGGGATAGGAGTAGTGGCGACCGTAGGAAGCCAGCCCGTGCAGAGCTTGGCAGCGCATGCAAAGGGCCACGCTACGCATAGCCCGCCCACGCACCTTCGCGTGGGAAGTCCCAAACCATAAAAAAAGACACCCTCTGACGAAGGTGCCTAATAAATAATCGGTTCTACATAAAAGGATTCGTTTAAGCCTCCTGCAGGCTCGACTTGTACGTTTGTGTCAACTCGTGTTGGAGGTCGGGTGTGACCGCCATATACTCGGAGAAGGCACGATTAAATTTTGCTCTACCCTGCGTCAAGGATCGCAGAGTGGAAGAATATCTGTAGAGTTCCTTGAGCGGAACTTTGGCTATTATTTTTTGATAGTGCCCTTCTGCGCCCATACCCATGATCATGGCTCTGCGGGTTTGCAGATCGCCCATCACGTCGCCCATCACATCGTCCGAACAGAGAATCTCCAATTCGTATATCGGTTCCAATAATTGCGGTGCTGCATTTTGAAATGCACTTCTAAATACAGCCGAGGATGCCAGCATAAATGCCATATCATTGCTATCCACCGGATGCATTTTGCCATCGCAAATACTGACCCGAATGTTTTGACAATAGGAGCCCGTGAGTGGTCCTTCAGTCATTTTTTGGAGCACCCCTTTTTTGATGGCATTGATATATTTAGCATCGATGCTACCGCCGACGATGCACCACAAAAATTCAAACTTCCCGCCCCAAGGGAGCTCTTCCACCTCTCGTTTTCGTACGTTCAGGCCCGCAGGATCAGCCATGCCTTCATACCATGGTTCTATGCGCATATGCACCTCTCCAAACTGACCTGAACCTCCAGATTGTTTTTTGTGGCGGTAGTGATCAGTGGCGGCTTTGGTGATGGTCTCTCGGTAAGAAATACGTGGTCGTTCAAATTCCATTTGGATATTATTGACCTTGTCTATTCTATATTTGGTGATGTCTAGATGCAGTTGCCCTTGCCCATGGAGTAAGGTTTGTTTGAGTTCTTTATTTTGATCAATGATCAGTGTGGGATCCTCATCAGCTATCTGATAGAGTGCCTTCATGAGCTTTTCCATGTCCTGCTTTGACGGTGGATTGACCGCCACTCGTATCCTAGAATTTGGAAATTCCATAGGCTCTATTTTTCGCTCCAAGCCTTTGGTATTAAGGGTTTGATTGGTTTTAGTTTCTTTTATTTTCAGGGTAACACCGATGTCTCCGGCGCAGAGTTCGTCCGTGCTAGTTCTATTTTTTCCATTGGCGACATAGATCTGACTGATCCGTTCGGAGTCGCGTGTATCCGCATTAAAGAGTTCGTCCCCAGGCTTTACTTTACCGCTGTATACTTTGAAGTAAGTCACATTTCCTATACGTGGCTCCGATAGTGTTTTGTACACAAAGAGGCTCGTCGCTTCATTTGCCTCACAGGACAGTGTCCCTCCATCAGCCAATTTTGCAGGAGGTCTATCCGCTGGGGATGGACATATATCATTGATAAAACCCATGATGCGACCACTGCCCATATTGCGATGAGCACTACAACAAAAGACCGGAAAAATTTCTTGCTTAGCCAGTGCTATTCTCAATCCAGATGCGAGCTCATCTTCGTTGAGCGCTCCTGAATCAAAAAACTTTTCCATCAGTGTTTCATCATTTTCAGCAGCCGCTTCGACCAGTTGGTTGTGCATTTCTTGAGCACGATTCATTTCGGATTCTGGGATGGCTTGCTTCAGTGGTTTTCCACCATCGGCAGGGAAGACATACATCGTCATGCGCAGCGCATCTACGATGGTGTCAAACCCGTCGCCTTGGTTTAATGGGTATTGTACAGGGATCACTTTTCTGCCAAATCTATTTTTGGCTTGTTCTAATGTAGTTTCATAATCCGATTTTTCATGATCCATTTTATTGATCACGATGATCGCAGGAGTCTGATAATTATTGACATACTCCCAGATGATTTCAGACCCGACCTCGACGCCACTTTTTGCATTGAGCAGCATCACTCCAGTGTCGGCAACCTTGAGGCTAGAGACTATCTCTCCCACAAAATCATCAAACCCAGGGGTGTCGATAATGTTGATTTTAGAGTCCTTCCATTTTACATTCATGAGCGTCGAGAATATAGAATTGCCACGCTCCATTTCAATATTGGTAAAATCAGAAATCGTATTTTTCTCATCGATCGACCCACGCCTACTTGTTGCTTTGGACTCATACAACATGGTTTCAGCGAAGGTCGTTTTCCCACTACCCGAGTGTCCGAGCAGAACGACATTCCGAATGTCTTTGGTTTTGTAACTCATAAGTCGATCAATTTTAGTTGGTTATAGAAATTATGTTGAGATATGATTATCTACACCTGGATTATAATTGATCAGCCCACAGGATTAATAATATTAAATTAGGTATTTTTTATCAATTGGCAAAGTATTGATTGCTATTTTATCATTTTTGCTAATAATATTATGGATATGTGTCCTGTCAAGATATTTATGAGGGGTCTACCCTGGATCAGTCCCTATAGACTTCCTTACAGTCGCCTATAGGGAATGATCCAGCGTCGCTATGTTACGTAGCTCGCTACTCGCTCGGCCCTGCGATCACCGAAGAGGGTGATCTTGGTCTGGCGCTAGGGCGCCACTACTCCACAGCGCTAGCCCGAGGGAGAGATATTAAAAAGGATGTAATTATCTAAGGACTTAGAGCTCATCGAGGAGACCGTATTTAAATTGCATAGTTCCATTGTCAGAAATAGAGCTGAAAGAGACTTTAATATTGCTTAATAAATTTTCCTGAATGCACAGTTTCATGATTACAAATTAGCTTATACGCATATGCTCCAGGCAATAGATCCGAAAGAGAAAGTTCAAATTGTAGTTGGCTTAAATCTTCCACATGACGAACTACTCTACCCATAAGGTCCATAACTTCGATCGAATTAATAACACGATTTGGATCATCTAATTGAAATATGATTTTCGCATTAGCTGGATTAGGAAATACGTTTACCCCGTTAAATTTCAGCAAATTCGCCTTAGAGCTTAAAGTGAAATCATCAACCAGATCTTCAATTCGCTTTAATCCATCAACTAATTCTGAAACATCAGGACAGGCCACGTTTTCAATAGGCATCCTAGTCCTAACATAAGTAAACTTATGTCTACTTTCTGGCTCCATCCTAAATGGGCCTGAACTTGATAAAACTCTTAGATCTATAAAATCGCGATCTTCATTACACATTGGAAAATCTCCTTCCATAGGGTTTGCAGGATTACCAGGGTATGCAAACTTACTAGGAACACCGTTTACCAACTGATCACTTCCATCTCGCCATAAACCTTGCATATAATTATAGGACTCAGCTCCTGACCATGGATCTGTCTCAAATGGCTCTACATCAGATTGCAATGCACTGTAATAATGCTTTACCGATGACATTTTTTGTTCTACAAATGTATCCGCAAGCATTCCTATCTCTGGATAAATCAAATCATCATTTTCATTAAATACTCTTGGCGCTAAAGGTCCACTCAATTGCTTTAAACCTACTATTGAAAATTGAAAATCCTCATTATACTGCAGGCAATAAGGTGATTCAGAATCTCTATACTCATAAAAAAAAGCAAGATTATCATCCGGAATACTACCAACAAAATGTCTACTAGGACAAGAACTAATGTATTGCCAAAAAGAAAAATATGCATTATCTACCACCTGATTATCCTTTTGGACTATAGTAAGATCATGAAAAACTGAACTATTCAATATTGGACTTGTCGAGGAATACGCATATGTCATCACTTGTATTTCAGCATTTAGATTAGATGTTGCATTACACGAATTGATTCCTCCACCGGTATTCAAAATCCACCATTGTGCTATGCTTGCATTATTTATATCCGGATAGTCCCCTTTAAGTGGATTGTATTGACCATCTCCATCAACATCAACAAATGGAGCAAGATTTTGCAATGGTAAAGCAAAATCGAACTGTTCAATAAAGAGCTGATTCCCTTTAGCTGGCCATCCTTTTATACTAGAAGGAATATCATCAATATCTACTTCAGTATTGTTTTCAATAATCTCCTTGAACAAGAGGATATCCTCTCCCGTGACTTCAAATATAACATCCCAATTTGTACAACTTTCTTGTTTTTCGCTATTGCTTCCATTTTCAATAAAGGGTCCTGGCCAAAAACAATGTTGATCAAATTCAAAACCATTAAGTAATAAATCACCGTCTTCATTAACTCCTCCAATCCACATACTACTTATCCAATCGGGCTTTGGTATTCCTCCAGATATATCGTCCACTACTCCAAACTCAAACGAAGATCCAATATTTCCTTTTGTATTATTATAAACCGTTAGTTCGTTAACTCCCAATCTAGATTCACTTTCCCCTTGAAAGCACTGGGCAGTCAGTTTTGTCGCAAGATTAAAATTTACTATCAATATAAAAGGAATTAAAATTCGGCAGTAGAGATACATAGTTAGCGAGTTAAGTTTTGATTTTATATGATGAAGGTACATCCATTATATTTTCATTCAAATAAAGAAATACTCGAAAATCAGGCTTCTGACTCCTACTTCTTTTTATTTGCTGGAAGTGTCGACACATAAGCTCTTGCAGACTCTGCAAAAGTATCCCACTGGTCAATATAGTCTGCGGAGATTTGAATCCAACCATTCATAGGTCTACCTGGAGAAGGTTCAAAGGTGTGGGCGCCATCTAGAGACATGGCATCATCCGCAGCATCATCGATCAACTTGAAGACCATTTCATTTTCGAAAAATATCGCCAATGCTTTTCCATTTGCTGCTTTAATGCATTGCTTACCGAACATTTTTCCTGGCACACAATCTGGAAGTGAGTTGGCGAGATGGTCAAACTTTTCTTGCGGAGTCATATTTTGAAATTAAATTGTTACACAATACATCAAAGAGCTTGACTCCTGCGGAATCAAGCTCTTTGAAAAAACGTATCTCTACTAAGAGGGCACCTCTATTACATTTTAGGGTTTGGTCCCTTTACTTTCATTTTCTTCTTTTTCTTACTCTTCTTTCCTTTAGTTATTGGCGTCTTGCTAATGATAGGCGGAGTAGGTGCAGGCATCCTTTTTGGGTTGACCAAATTCATTTCGTAAATAAGGTGACTTGCTCCGGCAAACTTATCCACGATGAATAAGATGTAACGTGCATCTACCATGATGTTTCTACAGATAGATGGATCATAGTTGATATCACTCATCGTTCCTTCCCATGCTCTATCAAAGTTGAGTCCAATCAAATTTCCGTGTGCATCAATAGCCGGGCTTCCAGAATTACCACCAGTAGTATGATTGGTTCCTATAAAGCAGATCGGCATTTTACCATTGTCAGCATATTGGCCGTAGTCCTTTTTATTATACAGATCGATCAATTTAGCTGGCATATCGAATTCATAATCTCCGGGCTTGTATTTAGCCATTGCTCCATCGAGATAAGTAACGGGTCTGTAGTAGACTGCATCTCTTGGTGTGTAGCCATTCACTTTACCATAAGTAAAACGCATAGTACTGTTGGCATCTGGATACATTCTCTTTTCAGGAAATACTTCCATCAGGGCCTTCATATACAGTCTTTGCTTTTCTGATATTTGATCATTATACTCCTTGTACTTGGGCTCAACGATGTCTTCATATACCGCTTTCATGTCAGACATGAATGCATACAATGGATCTCCCTTAATCTTTGCCACTGCGTCTTTTGGATTCATTGCCATGACTTTATCAAACTCAGCTTGCTTCGTAAAGAAGGAAGTGCTGTATAGTTTTTTCGCTAGGGCTGTATAGTCCCCGCCTCCATCACGTACCCCCATCATCTTATCCATAGGCGAAGTCAAACCTTTGAAAGGAGCATTATCTTTGTACATTTTCAATAATGCAGCGCAAACTTCTTGATCTATCTCCGGTCTATAATTTTTGTAAAAGGAAGTATAATATCCGTCAATCAATCTCTGCTTCATGTTTGAATATCCTTTTTCACCGTTGTTTTCTAGGGCTGTAATCAGTCTACCACCGAGGCCTGCTGCACGCATGACTTCGATATTTCTTGAGATGACTTCATTGTAGTAATCTCTACTAGCTGCATATGGCTCAATATCATTATATAGCTTTTCGAAATCTCCAAGTAGTGCTCCGTATTTTTCTTTTTGCGCTGGATTCTTATTGAGTCTAGTCAAAAATTCTTTTTCCATTTCTAGCTTTTTACCGATGCCATCCGTTGCTTCGATACCTTGGCTTTCTCCAATCCATTTTTTCCAGTAATTGGCTACTCTTGCAAATTTTGATGCATACTGAATCTTTACTTGTGGATCTTTTCGCATAAACTTATCAATAATATTCAATGCGGTTTCACGGATTCCAATCTTCGTAGGATTAAGCACCTCTACAGTTTGCTTTACTGCACTAGCTGGCAAGTACTGGTTCGTTCTTCCTGGAAAACCAAAAACCATAGTGAAATCACCCTCTTCTACTCCATCCAATGATATAGGCAAAGAATGTTTAGGCGTATAAGGCTTATTGTCATTGCTGTACTCCGCAGGTAAGTTGTCTGGTCCTGCGTAAATTCTAAACATGGCAAAATCACCTGTATGTCTTGGCCATACCCAATTGTCTGTATCCGAACCATACTTTCCTATAGACTCCGGTGGTGTCCCTACCAAACGAACATCATTGAATGTACGAGTCACAAATACAAAATACTGGTTGCCGTGATAAAAAGGTCGTATCATAACATCGTCAAAGGCTGGCAAATCCTGCTCGTATTTCGCCTTTACTACTTCCATGTTTTTATCAATGACAGACTGTCTTTCTTTGCTATTCATATCATCAGTCACTCCGGCCAACATCGGCTCCGAGATGTCTTCTATTCGTAAAATAAATCTGGCAAATAGTCCTGGATTAGGTAGCTCTTCATTTTTCTTCATCGCCCAGAATCCATCCTTCAAATAATTGTTCTCCAAGGTGGTATGTGATTGTATCTGACCATATCCACAGTGATGATTGGTCAATAAGAGACCTTCATTGGAGATTACCTCCGCAGTACAAAATCCACCAAAATGAACAATTGCATCCTTGAGGCTGCTTTTATTGACACTATAAATATCCTCAGCGCTTAGCTTCATACCCATAGTTTGCATATCTCCCTCATTGAGTGCTTGTAATAACTGAGGTAGCCACATGCCTTCACCAGCTGTGAGGCTTTGTGTGAATAGGAGGAAAACAACTAATTTTATTAGTTTTATTGACTTATTCATTATTATGTTTTTAATTTCTTTAATTTGACTAAAGATAATAAGAGATTTCTTAAATGAAGATTGCACAGATAACAGATTTGCATATTGGCTTAAAAGAGCAAGACACCTATAATGTAGACGTTCGAGACAATTTTTTACTTATTTTAGGTGAAGTCGTTTTTGAGAAGCCAGATTTGATAGTAGTCAGCGGTGATCTTTGCTATGATGAAGGTGTCAAAGACATCTATAGATGGATCAAAGAAAAACTGGATAAAACGGAAATCCCTTATTTAGTTCTGCCCGGAAATCATGATGATGCACAAATGATGATGGACGTCTTTGAGATTGACTACAGCAATAGCGAGGAGGAAATCTACTTTGCCAAAAAACTATCAAAGACTACTGCTCTGTTTCTCGATAATAGTAAAGCCTCGCATTCGGACAATCAAAAGAAATGGCTCAAACGCCAGCTACATCAGGCCGATAAAAATGTGCTCGTATTTACCCACTACCCTCCTGCAAAATGCAAGGTCTTGTTTATGGACAAAAACTATGCTTTAAAAGATAGTGAAGAAATCCAGTCTTTGTTTCATGGGTACGAGAAAAATGTATATCTATTTTGTGGTCATTACCATACGGAAAAGATGATCCATCTGGATAACCTACATATTGCAATCACTCCTTCTACTTACTTTCAGATCAATCCCAATACAGAAGAATTTGAAATAGATTCTCACAAAATCGGATATCGTCTCATCGAAGTATCCAAAAATAGCTGTATGTCTACCGTAAGATATATAGATGGGAAGTCCCTTACTACTTAAGAAATATAAGCAAAACACTTTTGCTGTAGATATCCAACTTTTAAAGTTTGGAAGTCATCGGCACTCCCAAAGTAAAAAACCTAATACATCAAGGTATATACGGGAACATTCTGTTTTGGAATATGGGGATATAAGACTAAGAATGGGTGGGAAGAGGTAGGCACAAAAAAAGTAAGTCGTAACATAAATGCTACGACCCACTACAACAAATTATAATCCCATGAACATATCC
>CALJVI010000185.1 GCA_937974575.1 uncultured Saprospiraceae bacterium
ATTAGAGACTGTAGCTCAGTTGGTTTAGAGTATGACCGAGTGATGCGCAGCAAAAAATGTCCAGTGGACATTTTTAATGAGGGAACCGAGGCTACTGCCGAGGCGTCCACAGAAGTTTATTTGAAATACTATTTTTCCGAGACTGTAGCTCAGTTGGTTTAGAGCATTACCTTGACAGGGTAGGGGTCGGGGGTTCGAATCCCTCCAGTCTCACAATTTTTCCACCCCTCTATACTTAGATCGTACATGCTGTTGCAAGTTTGCAACAGTTCCTTCCCTATTTTGATCCACAGGATCAAAATTGCTGCGCAACGGTCAGTCATCTCCAGTCTCACAATTTTTCCACCCCTCTATACTTAGATCGTACATGCTACTGCAGAGCCTGTCCCGATTTTTATCGGGTCTTGCAACAGTTCCCCGCCTCTGAAATGAGTCGGGCAAGCTTCCCTATTTTGATCCACAGGATCAAAATTGCTGCGCAACGGTCAGTCATCTCCAGTCTCACAATTTTATACTTCTGCACATATTGCAGTAGCCTCTTTCATATTTCCATTTACTACCATCTCCTTACATCTAGATCCTACACGCTACAGCCAACTCGTATCAGTTAACTTTACTACCGATACCAATCAGGAATTTCACAGCCATTAGCTTATATTGTGGGAGTCAATATAAACTACCGCAGATGAATTTCGAAAGCACACCCAAAACTTTACAATATTTAGCAAAGCTCAATGGCTTTATGGAGGAGCACGTCTACCCTATGGAAAAAGACTATGCGCATTTCGTAAGCACTGACACCTGGAGCGAGTACGAGCCGCTCACCCAATTGAAAGCAAAAGCAAAAGCAGAAGGACTATGGAATTTATTCCTGCCTCCTGAGTATGGTGACATAAGTCCTGGCTTGACCAATCTCGAGTATGCTCCCCTAGCGGAACAAATGGGTAGAATACTGTGGTCCAGTAAAGTATTTAATTGTGCAGCCCCTGACACGGGCAATATGGAAGTCCTCGCCAAGTTTGGATCACCGGCCCAAAAAGAGAAGTGGCTTACTCCCCTACTCGATGGCAAAATTCGTTCAGCTTTTTTGATGACAGAACCACAAGTGGCCTCCTCCGATGCGACCAATATCGAAACTATAATTCGCAAAGAAGGGGATGACTATGTCATCAATGGACACAAGTGGTGGTCTACTGGTGCTATGCATGACGACTGCAAAGTATTTATCCTCATGGGGAAAACGGACATCGCAGCAGAGCGACATGTGCAACAATCTATGATCCTTATTCCAAAAGATACCCCTGGTGTAGAAATGGTTAGACCGCTCAAGGTATTCGGTACCCTGCATGCACCGGAGGGACATTGCGAAATAAAATTAAATAATGTGCGTGTACCCGCTGCAAATCTTATTCAGCAAGAAGGAGATGGATTTCGGATTGCGCAAGGCAGACTCGGACCAGGCCGTATCCATCATTGTATGCGTCTCATAGGATGCGCACAACGTGCATTGGAACTCATGTCAAAACGAGTAACGGAACGGAAAACTTTTGGTAAAGAAATTTCTTCTTACAGTAGTATCCGACAAGAGATTGCACAGTCTAGATGCGACATTGAGCAGGCTCGACTACTGACCTTATCCGCTGCAGACAAGATCGATCGTGAAGGCATCAAAGGGGCAAAAGATCTGATTGCTATGATAAAAATAGTCACTCCCCGAATGGCCGAGAAAGTTATTGACCGAGCTATACAAATACATGGCGGCATGGGCGTATGCGAGGACACTGCCCTACCCGAGATGTGGGCTTATGCTCGATTTGTACGCATCGCAGATGGTCCCGATGAAGTACATGAATATCAGCTGGGTCGAAATACCATCAGAAAATATAGCGAGCCATCATAGTAGATATTCCTTCATTTTTACAATGTGGGAGTGCCCCTTGCCAAGTAGAAGAGCTGCCTTTTTTCAAAAGGCAGCTCTTCTACTTGGCAAGCGTCGGACCGTCCAGGGGTTCCGTCCTGCGTTCGTTAGCCAGGCTCCAATCCTTCCCGCCTCACTTTGGACTACTCCCTAAGGGTCGTACCCTTCCCACTCCTCACTCAAAAAAACAGTTACCATTATATAGTTTGATCATTCTTTAAAATAGGATATCTATCTCTTCAAAAAATCAAATTACACATTCTGACTATCCGTTTACCAAGTGCCACAGGTACTATTCAAAATAGTAAATAGATTTGCCCAAAGGTAATTCTAGATATAATAGCCAGTAAAAAAAATCAACCCCGGAAAGCCTGCCCCGAACTTTCTTCGGGGGATGACATAATTGTAACAACAGTGCATAGCAAATAAAAATCAACCCTGGAAGGGTGACATAATTGTAACAACAGCGCATGGCAAATAAAAATCAACCCTGGAAGGGTGACATAATTGTAACAACAGTGCATAGCAAATAAAAATCAACCCTGGAAGGGTGACATAATTGTAGCAACAGCGCATAGCAAATAAAAATCAACCCTGGAAGGGTGACATAATTGTAACAACAGTGCATAGCAAATAAAAATCAACCCTGGAAAGCCTGCCCCGAACTTTCTTCGGGGGGGTGACATAATTGTAACAACAGCGCATGGCAAATAAAAATCAACCCCTGAAAAATGACATGATTGTAGCAAAATACGCAAAACAAAAAATCAATCCTGGAAAGCCTGCCCCGAACTTTCTTCGGGGGATAATATAATTTCTACACCCTACGAGTGGACATCGCCAGCAATAGAATTGCGCCTTATTTAACACACAAACTACATCTCTCCTTTAATCTATTTTACCACCCAATATGAGGACCGTCGGATCAATCATTACTATGAAAAAATATCAACCCAAATAGAATCCTTTTTGGGCTAGCGCTGTGAAGTGGTGAGGCTTTGTTTGGATGGGAAGCATGGCCAGCCTCAGACCTAGCGTTGTCTTGCTATTTTTCATAGCAAGACAGCGCTAGGGCCGAGCGAGTAGCGAGCCACGCAACATAGCGACCATAGTGTCTAGAGCCAATCGACTGTCAAGGAGATGGGCTCTAGACACTATGGTAGACCCCCAATAAATATTGTATTAATCAAACAAACCATACACTTTTATTCTATACTGTCACAATTTTAAAGAATTATATTTTGACATATTACAATATATTAGTATCTTATACCTTGAAAGAGGTTAATTAAAAAATTATTAAAAACTACAGCTTATGATGAATGAACCCGTATACACGATCATGACCACTAATCTAATCACGGTCAGCCCCGAAGATTCTCTGAGTACCGCAAGAGAGACCTTCATGACAAATTCACTTCATCACTTACCCGTGTTGGATGGAGAAAAAATTGTTGGAATAATGACCACTTACGATCTCTGGAAAAATGAGATCGCCCCAGAGAATTATCCTACCGCACAAGTCAAAGAAATCATGAATACTAAAATTGCCAAGATTAGCCCTAACGATAAAATTGGGACTGCAGCTGAGGTTTTTTTGAGTAACAAATTTCATGCACTTCCTGTAGTGGATGACACCAACAAACTACTTGGAATCGTAACTACATTTGATGTTTTACTTTACGAATTCAAAAGAGAGTACCCAAAACCAATTTTATTCAAAGACCTATATGAAAAGCAAGGTCATGAAGGAGCCCAAAGAGCTGCTTCGTAAAACAATCAAAATATATGCGGCATATATGGAAAGGTAAATGATATCATGAGACATCAAGAAAATTGATGTCTCATTTATTTTATACAACTGGGACTCTCAATGCTGTAGCTACGGCATCCCCTACTTCGGAGCAAGAGCAAGCTTCGGATTTGTCTATGCACAGATCCTCTGTGAGAAAAGACTCCTCCAAACAATGTGCTACTGCTTCCTCTATCTGCAATGCGCCTATCTCGATACCCAAATGCCTAAGCATCAAAGCTACACTCAAAATAGTAGCCAATGGGTTTGCAATATTCTTCCCTGCGGCGGCGGGATAACTGCCGTGTACTGGTTCAAACAAGCTATGCTCCACCCCAAGTGAGGCGGACGGCAACATACCGAGCGACCCGCATATCACACTGGCCTCGTCAGAAATAATATCCCCAAAAATATTGGAAGTCACTATGACATCAAATGCACATGGATTGAGAATCATCTGCATGGCTGCATTATCCACTAATACATAATTGGTTTCTACATCTTCGAACTCTTTTTTGATCTCATTGAAAACTTCTCGCCAAAGTCTAGAAGATTCTAAGACATTAGCTTTATCCACTAGCGTCACTCGATTTTTGCGCAAACGCGCCGCCTCAAATGCCAGTCTGACTATGCGTTCTATCTCATGTATGTGATAGCCACATACATCATAGGCGTAGCTATTATTTTCTTTACGCCCTTGTTCTCCAAAGTAAATCCCTCCGGTGAGTTCTCTATAAATCACTAGGTCAGCGCCTGCCACATATTTTCTCTTGAGCGGAGAAAGCTCAAGTAGACTGTCATAGGCACGTACTGGACGCACATTGCAGAACAATCCAAGCGCTTTGCGCAAACGGAGTAACCCTTGCTCTGGTCTGACCTGGAGTGTTGGATCATCGTATCTCGGATCTCCAATCGCACCAAGCAATACTGCATCCGCTTCGATACATGTTTGCAATGTCTTAGCAGGAAGTGCCTCACCCGTCTTATCGATAGCAACTGCACCAAGGTCTGCAAAATTCAAATTGAATTCAATATTATGCATAGTGCCTATAGCCTGCAGGACTTTTATCGCCTCTGCTACTACCTCTGGGCCAATACCATCACCAGGTAATATGGCTATATTATAAGTTCTCTTTGTTATCATAAAAATGCGGGTATTTTTGCTTCAAAAGATTTTATTTCATCTTTTAAACTCAATAAGAAATCAATGTCATCAAACCCATTTTGAAAACATTCTTTTTTGTACTTACTGATTTCAAATGAAAAACTATGATCAGTATTTTTAATTTTGAAAGTCTGCGTCTCTATATCTACTATAAACTCAGTATCAGGATCCTTGCTCATGTGTTCAAAAACGATGGCCAATTGTTGTGTCTCAAGCTGCACTGGCAATAGTCCTGTATTAAGTGCATTCCCTTTAAATATGTCGGCGAAGAAACTAGAGACTACTACTTTGAATCCGAAATCACTAATAGCCCAGGCAGCATGCTCACGACTAGAACCGCAGCCAAAATTATGCCCTGCTACGAGGATCTCTCCACTGTAAAGAGGATTGTTCAGAACGAAATCAGCATTGAGTATTTCGTCCTTTTTGTATCGCCAATCTCGAAATAGATTTTCACCAAATCCTTCTCTAGTTGTCGCTTTCAAAAATCGAGCAGGGATGATCTGATCTGTATCTACATCTTCTATATGCAGGGGTACTGCTCTAGATGTTATTTGAGTAAATATATCCATGCTATATAAATTTTCTTACGTCTACAATTTTGCCACTGATAGCTGCTGCCGCTGCCATCAAGGGGCTTGCTAAAATAGTTCTTGCACCTTGACCTTGGCGGCCTTCAAAATTTCGATTGGAAGTGCTGACACAATATTCATGGGCAGGTACTTTGTCCTCATTCATACCTAGACATGCTGAGCATCCAGGCTCTCTCAATTCAAAACCCGAGGCTGTGAATATTTTATCCAGACCTTCTGCACGCGCCATAAGCTCTACTTGTTTGCTGCCAGGCACTATCATAGCGGTGATATGTTCTGCTTTTTGCTTTCCTTTTACATAGTCCGCCACTGCACGCAGATCTTCTATTCTCCCATTGGTACATGATCCGATAAAGACATGTTGAATAGTCTTGCCTTCCAAGCGTTCACCTTTCTGGAGATCCATATATACTAATGACTTATCAAATCCAGCATCGTCTACCGTTTCTGGAACAGCTTGTCCTATGTTCATCCCCATTCCTGGGTTGGTTCCGAAGGTGATCATCGGATGAATGTCTGCTGCTAAAAATCGCTCCTCCCTATCGAAGATGGCGCCTGCATCTGAAGGCAAGGTCTCCCAGTATGTCACTGCTTCATCCCAATCTTTACCTTTTGGAGAATAGGTTCTATCTTTTAAATAATTGTATGTTTTCTGATCTGGAGCGATCATCCCGCCTCTTGCACCCATTTCGATACTCATATTGCAAATAGTCATGCGTGCCTCCATGGACATCGCTTCAATAGTACTACCGGCATATTCAATAAAATACCCTGTACCACCAGCTGCTGTTAATTGAGATATGATATATAAGATGACATCTTTACTTGTCACTCCTTTTGATAATTCTCCATTGACTGTAATACGCATAGTCTTTGGACGCTTCATCAATAAGCACTGTGAGGCAAACACTTGCTCTACTTGGGATGTACCAATCCCAAATGCTAAACAGCCAAATGCTCCATGCGTACTGGTATGACTATCGCCGCAGACCATACTCAGTCCCGGTCTGGTGATTCCATTTTCTGGTCCGATAATATGAACTATACCGTGCTGTGGATGGCCCAAGTCAAATATTTCTACTTGATGTTTTTCGCAATTTTGTCTTAATGTTTCTACTTGAAACTTCGACAAAGGATCGGATATAGGCAAGTGCTGATTTTTAGTCGGCACATTGTGATCGGGTGTAGCAATGGTCTTACTAGGATTAGCTAAAGCTATTCCTCTTTTTTCTATTCCCGCAAATGCTTGGGGACTAGTAACCTCGTGGATAAGATGCCTGTCAATATACAGTACATCCAATCCATCAATAGACTTAACTAAATGGGAATCCCATAGTTTATCAAAAAGTGTTTTTTGCATAGACTTTAATTTAAGCTCTAAGGCCTAAGTTTGATTTGATAAGCGGCAGTAGATCACTTGTAACTACTTCCTTTTTACTATCTGCTAGTTCTATAAATGCCGGATATAAGATATCCAATTCGTCCTTGGCTAGATCTACTCCTACATCCTTACATCGGTATGCCAATGCTGCACGGCCACTTCTAGCAGTAAGAACAATTCTGGATTGATCTACTCCTACATCACTCGGATCCATGATCTCATAATTTTCACGTCTTTTTATGACTCCATCCTGATGGATTCCGGAAGAATGAGCAAATGCATTCTCTCCAACAATCGCTTTGTTGGGTTGAACTATCATACTCATAGATTCCGAAACCAATCTAGAAATAGAATTTAGCAACTTAGTATTTATGTCTACTTGAAATTGTTCTACATATCTCTGCTTGATCACCATCACTACCTCTTCTAAAGCTGCATTTCCAGCTCGCTCTCCTAATCCATTTATGGTACATTCTATTTGTGTAGCGCCGTTTTCTATCCCTGCGATACTGTTGGCTGTAGCGAGCCCCAAGTCATTGTGACAATGTGTAGAAAGAATACAGTTTTCGATTCCGATCACATTATCTCTTAGATATGCAATCTTTGCACCATACTCATTGGGCATACAATATCCAGTAGTGTCTGGTATATTCAATACTGTAGCTCCAGCATTCACTACAGCTTGTATGACCTGAGCAAGGTATGCATTATCAGTACGTCCAGCATCTTCGGCATAAAACTCTACATCTTCTACAAAAGACTTGGCGTACTTTACCGCACGAGTAGCACGCTCGATAATTTTCTCAGGCGTACTATTCAGCTTATAGTGTATATGTTCGTGTGAGGTGCCTATTCCGGTATGAATTCTTGGTCGCTTTGCATACTTTAAGGATTGCGCAGCTACTTCTATATCTTTTTCAATTGCTCTAGACAGTCCACAGATGATGGGCGTCCTGATTTCTTTAGAGATCATTTCAACAGCCTTGAAGTCGCCAGGGCTGGAAATCGGAAAGCCTGCTTCCAATACATCTACTCCCAAAAGCTCTAAGCGTCTCGCGACTTTTAGTTTTTCACTATGGTTCAGTTTACAGCCCGGTACTTGCTCCCCATCTCTAAGCGTTGTATCAAAAATATGAATCTTTTTTTTGTTCATTGTTCAATTAATTTTGCAATTGGTCTATTGAAAACTACTTTTGCTTGAGCCAAAAATATCTTTGTTCATGGTATAATTAAAATTTAAGTTTCTTCGTTTTACAACTTTCAATTGATATTGAAAAAATACAAATAACTGTTTGTCAATTAATTACACACCTTATATTTACAATGGCTAAGTCTACTTATGATTTCTTATTTTCTTTAATCAAGTCCTTAAGTCCAAGCGAAAAGAGACACTTTAGACTTTCTGTCAATCCAACTATCGGTGGTGAAGAGACCTTGTATATGCAGTTGTTTAGTGTGCTCGATAAGCAAAAGACATACAATGAAGAGAAACTAACTCAAAAAATACCTAAGCTAAAGAGTAGTCAGCTCTCCAATCTGAAAGCCAATCTCTATAAGCAGCTACTTTCCAGTCTTCGAGTGCAAGAGCGGAATAATAGCCCAATGATAAATCTCAGAGAACAAATTGACTTTGCGCTTGTGCTATACAACAAGGGGATGTATAAGGCCAGTTTGAATATGCTGGAAAAAGCGAAGAAGATCGCTCATGCTAAAGAATTAAGTTCACATTTATATTTAATCTTAGAGGTAGAACGAAAAATAGAGTCTCAGCACATTACTGAAAGTATGAGTTCTAAGGCTACCCAACTGATCCAGGAAACCAATACCACCCTGCTAGGCATAGAGAGAGAAAATACACTTTCGAATCTATCCCTATTTCTTTATGGCCTATACCTCAATCATGGGTTTGTAAAAACAAAAGCAGAACTTGTAAAAATCACTAACGCATTTGAAGATCAACTGCCTGAGGTAGATATCTCTACACTTGGGTTTAAGGAAAAACAGTCTTTATACAAATCATATGCTTGGTTCTACACCATGGTTCAAGACTTTGCCAACAACTACAAGTTTGCAAAGAAATGGCTGGACCTATATGAGGAATATCCGGAAATGGTTAACCCTCAACTTCCCAATTATCTAAAAGCTCAGCACAATGTACTAGCAGCACTTTATATGAGTCAAAGACAGGATAAATTCAATCCTGCTTATGAGACCTATTGCAAATTTGAAGAGGATAACAGTTTCATACTTACTCAGAATGAGCATTCCCTCTTTCAATTGTTCAAATATATCCACGGAATCAATTCTTACTTTATATCTGGCAACTATCACTTATCAAAAGATTTCGCGCTAGAATTGGTTTCCATATTGGAAACCAATCCATACAATTGGGATAAGCACCGAATAGTAGTATTTAACTATAAACTTGGTTGCATATATTTTGGGCAAAACGATTTGGATCGGTCTGCACACTTTTTAAACAAAGTTACCAACGATGTACTTCCTGATTTCAGAAATGACATTCAATGTTATGCAAGAATCTTAAATCTGATCGTACACTTTGACACTGGCAATGAACTGCTGGTGAGTTACCAAATAAAATCTGTTTATCGCTTTCTGTTAAAGATGGATCAACTGCAAAAAGTATTGCTGGAGGTATTCAAATTTCTACGTCGTACCCCTCACATCCGCGAGAAAGAACTAAAAAAGGAGTTTACTGATCTTCGTGATAGACTGAGCGAACTCAAAGAAGACCCTTTTGAGAGAAGGCCATTCTTATATCTAGATATCATATCTTGGTTGGATAGCAAAATCCTCAACATCACAATGCAAGAGGCTATCAAGAAAAATATGTTGAATTAGCTTAAATTGGAGGCTCATAAAGTTCAACAACTATAGGGCACCTCTATAATTAACTACAAAATATTTGATTCATGGACCATTTGCAAATTCTAGATGGCTACTTCAATGATGAAGGTAAATTTGAGCGCATGCCTGGCAAGCGCCAGAAGAAAAAACTGGAAGCCATGCTGAATTTCTTAGCTACTAAGTTTGAAGTAGGGACGCAATACACGGAAGTTCAAGTCAACGAAATCATTAACCAATATACAGTATTTAAAGATCCTGCTACCCTACGCAGGCTGATGTGGGGAAGTAAATTAATAAAAAGAACGCTAGATGGCACCGCATACTGGCGTGAGTAGTACTACTTTAAAATCCAAAAAAAAGCCTTCGCAATACTCATTGCGAAGGCTTCTCTTTTTACAATTCAAGAAAACGTCAGTTACACATTGGTGAAAGACTTATATTTCTCAAAGTTCTTAGCAAACAAATCCTGTAGTACTTTTGCTTTCGCATCATACTCACTTTCATTTGGCCAAGTATTTCTCGGATTCAACATACCGTTTGGCACATCTGGGCAAGAAGTAGGAATTGACAAATTGAAGAAAGGCTCTGTTACAAATTCTGCATCATCAAGGTGACCGTTAAGCGCAGCTTGTATCATAGATCTTGTGTATACTAGATCTATTCTACTCCCCTTTCCATACTCTCCACCAGACCATCCAGTGTTGATCAACCAAACGTTGATTTTCTTATCATCACGAGAAGATCCCTTCTCTAATTTTTCACCCAACAACTTTGCATACTCTGTAGGAGGCAATGGTAAAAATGGTAATCCAAAACAAGCAGAGAATGTAGCTTGTGGTTCGTTGATTCCAGCCTCTGTTCCTGCAATCTTCGCAGTATACCCTAGCAGGAAGTAATACATCGCCTGCTCCGTATTCAACTTAGATAATGGAGGCAAGACACCAAATGCATCACAAGTCAAAAAGAAAATGTTTTGCGGAATATCTCCTCTAGAGTTGAATACGATATTATCAATATGCCCTATCGGGTAGGACACTCTTGTATTTTGTGTCTTTTCAGAGTTGGTATAATCTACTACCCTGTTGTCTTCATCTTTGAAATTTATGTTTTCCAACATAGCTCCAAAACGAATCGCTTTATAGATTTGTGGTTCTCTATTTTCAGACAAGTCGATTGTCTTTGCATAACAGCCACCCTCAAAGTTAAAGACAGATCCTTTGGACCAACCATGCTCATCATCACCGATCAACTTACGATCTGGATCTGTACTCAAGGTAGTTTTACCCGTCCCAGAAAGTCCAAAGAACAATGCAGTATCTCCTTTCTTGCCTACGTTTGCAGAACAGTGCATAGGAAATACACCGCTCTCTGTAGGAAGTAAAAAATTCAATGCCGAGAAAATACCCTTCTTGATCTCACCAGTATATGCAGTACCTCCGATAATGATCGTCTTCTTGGTAAAGTTTATTACTGCAAAATTTTCTTGACGCGTTCCATCCTGTTCAGCATCTGCCAAACAACCCGGAAAAGAATACACCAACCAATCATGCTGAAACTCTTCTTTCGCATTATTGTCAGGTCTCAAAAACATGTTATGGGCAAACAAGTTTTGCCATGGAAATTCAGTGACTACACGCACGTTCAATCGGTAGTTTGTATTAGCACAAGCATAGGCGTCACGCACATAAATATCTTCGCGCGTGTTCATATACTTGATCACCTTATTATAAAGCTTATCATAATGGTCTGGGCTAATTTCTTTGTTGGTCGTACCCCAGTCCACTTTATTTTCTGTGATGTCATCTATCACTATAAATCTGTCTTGAGGAGATCGGCCAGTAAACTTACCCGTGTCAACTGTCAATGCACCTGAAGAGGTAATCTTACCTTGTCCAAGTGTGATTGTCTTTTCAATCAAGGCAGACGGGGACAAATTCCAGTAAGTATTTGGTCCGTTGATGCCCAGTTGAGAATCGCTAAATGTTTCGTTCTTTAATCCAAAAGAATTCATAAGTTCTATTGTGTTTTTAAATAAAATTTAGGAATGCAAAATTACATAAAAGCATTTCGGTATTATAACATAAATCGAAAAAAATAATATGCAATTTATTGATACACAATACATATATACGAGAATAAGTCACAGCAGTTCGATTTTATATAGTAAAAAAAGCTGTTATTTGAATTTTAAATATGTATTAAGTAAACAATTTGAGGGGGCAAAATTATTGTAACATTTACACTTACTGGCACTTTTTATTTACATTCAAATAGACTCCCCTCTTGTCAATTAAGACATTGTTGCGTAGATTCTATTTTTTTATTTTTGGGCGAGCCCTTTCAGGTCAGGCTATCCAGTACTCCGCTGCGCTTCGGTCCTAGCGGACTCCGCCATAACTGGCGTCTACTTACTATCCTTCTCGCAAAATCTCTTACTAACTGGCAAGTCATCCTCTCAGAAAATGTCCATCCGCCACTTTAAAATAATACCGATATAGAAAAAACAAGCTTCACCAATCGAGATCAAATGTGTAAGTGATAGTAGCCAGCACAGGCCTTAGCCTGGGAGTCCGTGCGGATTGGACGGTAGGGCGAGCTGAAGGACCGAGTGAACAACGAGTGGCGGATAGCACGACGGTGCATTTTTCTGCACCGATACACCCAAATCAAAAAGCATCATTTTAAGATAAAATTTCGTTGTCTATAGACTTATCTAAACTGCACCTAGTAGAATTATATAAATGTTAACACATGAAAAATCTATAGGGCAAGTGAAATAAATCTGCTTAATTTGCATTAAGATCATACGCATACACGCTTACTCAACACCTAAAGCAAATGAAAACAACCACTCCTTTTTGGCAATGCCTATTCTTTTTTGTTCTTACAAATTTCTGGATTACCAGTTCCATAGTCGCCCAACAAAAATATACCATCAGTGGATATATGTCTGATGCAAGTACTGGGGAGAAACTCATTGGGGCTAATATCTATGAAAAAAATTCTTTCAATGGAAATGTCAGTAACACCTACGGGTTCTACAGCCTTACCATTCCAAGCGGTCCAGTTGATATAGAAGTCAGTTACATCGGCTATCAAAATCAGACCTTGACATTTGACCTTAAGCGAGATACTACGATCGATTTTCAATTTAGCGATGCGCTCGAACTAGAGACTGTAGTCGTTGAGGCAGAAAAACTCTATCGTATAGAAGAAGATGCACAAATGAGTAAGATGGAAATACCCATCGAACAAATCAAAAAGATACCCGCACTACTTGGAGAAAATGATGTCATGAAAGCACTTCAACTATTGCCTGGTGTGCAATCAGGTGGCGAGGGTCAAAGTGGCCTCTATGTAAGAGGTGGCAGTCCGGATCAAAATCTTGTTTTATTGGACGGTGTACCGGTATACAATGTATCACACGTGCTCGGTATATTTTCTGTATTCAATGCTGACGCCATCAAAAATGTCACATTGACCAAGGGTGGATTTCCAGCACGATATGGGGGCAGACTTTCGAGTGTATTAGAAATCAATATGAAAGAAGGCAACATGAAGGAATTTCATGGCGAAGGATCTATCGGAAGTGTATCTTCAAAACTCACTCTTGAAGGGCCTATCATAAAAGATAAAATGTCCTTTATCATAAGTGGAAGGAGGACGTACTTGGACTTGCTCGCAAAACCATTTATCAAAGCTGCCAATAATGCCAATGGCAATGATGAAGATTTTGGACTCAAACTTTTTTTCTACGATCTAAATGCAAAACTGAATTATAAAATAAATGACAAGCACAGACTTTACCTGAGTGGGTACTCAGGAGCAGATGTTTTTGGGATTACATATGAATCTTCATTCGAGAAATTTTCTGGAGGAATAGATTGGGGAAATCTAATTTCATCATTCAGATGGAACTACAAAATCACCAATAAGTTATTTGCCAACACTACTATAAATTATAGCAACTACAATATAGATATCCCTACCACTTTTGAAGAGAAAAATGAATCTGGACCAAATGGGAGTGCCTCCATTAACTATAGATCTGGTATAAAAGATATCTCTGCAAAAGTAGATTTTGACTACATTCCAAACCCTAACAATTATATCCGCTTTGGTGCTAATGTTACCAATCACGAGTACACTCCTGGAGTTGTTTCTTTTCAAGCCAATTTTGAAGATCAAAATATTGACACCCTATTTGGTGCTCAAGTCACAAAAAGTATAGAAACATCTATCTATGTAGAAGATGAAATCACCTTAGGCAAATTAAAAGCTAATGTAGGCCTGCATGCCTCTATGTTCAATGTGGACAAAGAAACGTATACTTCTCTCCAACCGAGAGTAGGCCTTAGATATTTGCTGCCAAGAGATATAGCACTTAAAGCGAGCTTTAGTACTATGACGCAATATATCAACCTTTTGACCAGTGAAGCACTCAGCTTACCTACAGATCTATGGGTTCCGAGTACAGCAAGGGTTAAGCCCCAGCAGTCATGGCAAGCGGCCCTTGGAATTGCAAAAACATTTAATGATAAATATGAATTTTCAGTAGAAGCTTATTACAAAGAGATGAAAAATGTACTTTCTTTCAAAGAAGGAAGTTCCTTTGCATTTGGCCTTGAAGACGACTGGCAAGACAAAGTGACTCAAGGTACAGGAGAGGCCTATGGCCTTGAATTGTTTCTCCAAAAGAAGCGAGGCAATACTACTGGATGGATAGGCTATACCCTATCGTGGAACAATAGAACATTTGATGAAATCAATGGAGGAGAGACCTTCCCTTTTAGATATGATAGACGACATGATATCTCTATCGTTGCTATTCACAAATTTAATGATCGCATAACCCTATCTGGAACTTGGGTTTACGGAACAGGAAATGCTTTTACGCTGCCTAGGTTTAGTTACCCATACGATCAGTCAACTTTTACATACACTGATTATTACGGAAATACAATCAGCAACACATCCACCTCTGAGGTTCAAAGTCTCGGCAAAAAAAATAATTTCAGAATGTCTGATTATCATAGAATGGATATTAGCTTAGAGCTTAGTAAGCAAAAAAAGCACTTTTTAAGAACTTGGGTATTCAGTGTCTACAATGCCTATTTTCACAGCAATCCTTACTTTGTGCTCCCAAGAACCAAGAGAACATTCGATCAAAATGGTGTAGAAACCAGCGAACGTGTATTTTCAGAAATAAGCATCCTACCTATCATTCCATCTATCTCTTATCAGATCAAATTTTAAGACCATGAAATTTACGCACCCTATATATACACTGCTTGTTGCCCTTTGCATATTTTCATGTGAAGACAAATTCATCAAGGATATTGACATTGATATTCCCGAAAACGAGCAACTCCTAGTCATCAATTTAGAGATCAACGAGGGAGCTACCGAAGCAGAAACCTTCGTAGCACGAACTACCAATATCAATGAAGCCGAAAGCACCTTCTATGAAGATGCTATTGTAGAACTGTACAAAGACGAAAATTTAGTGTCTGTGCTAGATTATGATATGGAATCTAATAAATATAAAGCAGACTTTAGTAGTGCTCCCATATCTCAGGGCACTTATCGTGTGGAAGTAAGTGGAGTAGATGGACTGACAGATATTTCAGCAACGCAAACTATTCCTAATAAGGTCAATATCACAAAAGGAAAATACAAAGCAAATGGAACGGTATATCAATACTACTATTATGCAGAAACCGTAGATGAAGCAATAATAACTTTCCCAGACCCTGCTGATGAAGACAACTATTATATGATAAATCTTTTTATCGTTATTGATGACGCAAACGGTAATAACATAGGTAGAAGATCTCTTTTTGTATCCAGTCTAAATCCATTTGTGGAACCACTCTTTTACTCTCAAGGCCTTATACTAAAAGACGATTCTTTCAATGGAACTGAGGTGGATATATCTATTGGGTTTAGTAATTACTTAGTCAGCTATGGACCAACTGATGATGAAGAAATATATCTAGAGGCGGAGCTTAAAAGCATCACTCGGGACAATTATTTGTACTTAAGATCATTAGAAGCGTTTAGAAATACTAATGGGAATCCATTTGCGGAACCTGTTATTGTACACAATAATATCGAAAATGGCATCGGTATCTTCCGTGCTGGCAATACATCTACATTTCGAATTGACTTTGAATAATAGGGAGTATATATCAAATTTACCTATCATACAAGACTTAATATTACTGAATATCAGCAACAGATATATACCCGCTATATCTAATACAAAAATAAACCTTAGTTCAAAGTGTTAAAATTGTGCTCAATACGATATCTACCCTATTTGTGGTATACAATTTGAACTTAGACAGGAGTACACCCTGTATGAGATCAACCCCAAAAGACCTCTTCAGAAAAGTATTACTCTCCAGTACGCAGAAATCATACTATAACATTTAGTGATTTCAAGTGCGAAATTTTTCACCCTTCCCCCTGGTTTTTAAACAAATAAATCAAACTGAAGATGAAGA
Organism: uncultured Saprospiraceae bacterium; assembly: GCA_937974575.1. Taxonomy (GTDB): domain Bacteria; phylum Bacteroidota; class Bacteroidia; order Chitinophagales; family Saprospiraceae; genus JALZVN01. The sequence continues at coordinate 16,227 of CALJVI010000185.1, forward strand.
AAAATTTACTTTTTTTACTCGTATTCTTGCTAAGTTTTCCAGCTATCAAATTTTTCGCACAATGCGACCCCAGTGATGAAATAACTTACTTGTCTGACAATTTATTCGTGAATTCTAGTTTTGAAAATGGAAATCAAGATATCAATTCAGCTCAGAGTTATTTTGGTGATTGTGCAAACAATACCGGAAATCAAAAACCCAATTTCTATGCTATTCCAGCATCTGGTAGTAGTCCACAAGACTGTAATAGTTTTTGGACTCCAAATCTCAATGCTCAAGATGGCAATAGGTATATGATCAGTAATTTTCCCCACAAGGAAGAAGGCGTTAATCTGTGGTGTCAAAAAATAGAAACAGAATTGAACACTGATTATGAATTTAAAGGATACTTTGCCAATGTTCTAAACGAACTTAGGAATAACATTGACCCTATTATAAAAGTTGAAGTTAACGGTGATGTTACCAATACTGGTATTATATTCAATAGCCAATCTGAATTTGCAATTGCAGAAGGTCTTGGTTGGCTTGAAGCAACATCAACTTTCAATTCTGGTGAAAATACCGTAATCTCAGTTTGCATTCAAAATGTAAACTTTGCGCGTGGTGGACATGATCTTGCAATCGACAACTTATCTTTGAAGAGTATAAAGTGCGAGCCAAATACTGGTACTAATACCGATGCAGATGTTAAATTTTATGACTGTGACGAACAAGTTGAAGAACATAATGCTGCAGTATTAAATGGCAGTTTCGAAAATGGATCATTTGCCCTATGGGAAAACGGTGCAACCAATTTTGGTGCTGACCAAATAGACCACTGGAATACTGCTAATTGGACCAATAATATCTACCTATTTGCAACCGGACATAATGACGTTCCTGCATATGAAGGAGATACTTATGCTGAAGCAAATGCTTACCAAGTATCTTCGCTATACCAAGATATCGCTACAGTACCTGGAGATATCATCCACTACTCTTTCGCACATAGAGGTAGAGATGGTCAAGATATGATCGGAGTATACATGGGAATTCCTAGGCCAAAACCTGAAGAACCAATAGACAGCGAACTTATCAATACATATACTACCGATAATGACAGATGGATTGTATACGAAGGAAAATATGAAGTCCCAAAAGATCAAACTGTAACAAGATTCAGTTTGAAAGCAATGAAATCTGCTAGCGGGGATCTTACTAGAGGTAACCTTCTAGACGCAGTAACCGTCCAGTCAATCAATGCATCATGTCCTAATCCAATGTCCGGAAATATTGAAGTATGTGACAATGGAATAGATGATGACAATGACGGACTTGTAGATAGTGCTGATACAGATTGCAGTACTTCAGGTGGTAATAATGGTGGCTTAGAGAGTAATGGTCGTCTTGCTGAAAAGATCTTCCAAAGAAATCTCAACAGAAGAATCGAGCCTTCTACTGCTAAGAATAAGAAATCTGAAATGACCCACAAAAAGCGTACTTCAGCGTATGGTGTATTTAACCAAGCTAATCAACGCTCTTTGATGAGTATCGAATCATTCATTCCTGTTGATACGATATCCAATTCTGAAACTTACATTTCTTCTCCTACAGACCTGCAGTCTATAACCAATGCTACAGAAGTATTCTCTGTAGATATCTTTAGAGACAATAGTAGGTTGGCTGCAATTTTTGCGACAGTAACCGAGAAAGGCGTATATGAACATACCAAGTACATTTGCGATAGATTAAAAGGCGGAATCATCAATGACCTAAAAACAGAAAAAATAGGTTATTCTGATTTCATCATTGCAGATATCGTTCAGCCTGAAGGAAATAGAGAATACGCATTGAGCTTTTCTGCAAGAGAAACTGCCGATGGTAAACTTGATATCCAAAGTCACTGGTCACTAGAAAACTATCCACAAGATGACTCCTACTACAATTTTCAGATATGGGCTGCTAGTATGGACGACCTAAAAGCGCTTACTTTAAAGACTATGCAATTATTACACGAGTACAAATCAATAAAGTCTATGACCACCACGGCCGCGCCTTCTGTTTTTGTCTCAAAAGGAGAATACAGAAATGGTAAGCTTGACTTAAAATTGATCAACAAGACTGGCAGCAATAGTATCACACTCATTGGAGAAAAGTCCCAAACTGAGACAATGAATAAAGAAGCTATCAATACAACAACTGCAATTGAAGGATACTACAGTGAGTATGTAACTTTGGAGGTGGGTTCTGTATATGATATGGGTTTCAGAATCAAGCATGATAATGACACTGTATTTGATGATTTATTTATCGCAGATGGCTTATGGTTCTTAGATACTAAAGAAGGAAATCTTTCTTATGAAGTAGCGCCAGCATCTGATGTAATCACAGAAAACACATACCCTCTTGAGAGATCAATAGAAGTATCTGGAACCTTTGATAACACATTGAGCATTTATAGATCTATGAAGCCAAATTTCAGAGCTGTGGATGTAAGTAAATTCAACACCTTACACTTTAATGTTTCTGGTAAGCAAGCGATGCAGATAGTGCTCATAAAGAACAGTATTTCAGATTGGGATGCTCAATACAAGACTAGTATTTCTACCTCAGGTGGATCTAACGAAGTTAGTATTCCTTTGAGCCGATTCAGTAACGGCACTGGTGAAGAGATCAACTTAACTGATATACAAGCCATCATCTTTAAATTTGAAGGCGACGGAAATAGTAAAAATCTAAACATTGAAATCTCTTCTCTTGATTTTAGAAATCAAGAAGACGACTTCTCAGAGACAGCATTTGACAATGCCAATATGATAGTAACGCCAAATCCATCTAACAGTGATGTGACCATACAATGGTTAAGCAACACAGAAGGGTTACATCATGGATTACTTTTAGACATCAATGGTAGAACCATACAGAAATTTGAAGGCTTAACTTCAAGAGGACATAACCAGATTTACTTAGAAAGAAACAACCTTACTTCAGGGGTATACTTCTTCTCTATCATAGAACAAACTGGAAAAATAATAAGCGATAAAATAGTGTTGATCGATTAATTATTTTAAAAGTCAAAACAAGTAACGTTTAAACCCACTTGCAAACTTATAGAGTATCACTACTCTATGTTTGTTTTAAAGGCAGAAGGAAATTTCCTTCTGCTTTTTTTGTATTCGTACGTCGTTTAATCTAAGTACAATTTAAAAAAAGACCACCTTTTGAGAAGGTGGTCTTGACAAAGAGACTCACGAAAAGTAAGAACTAAATTCGAAGTGTTAATTCTTGAGTGATACCAATTCAAATGTGTAAACTAGCTGTTAGGTGCATAAAACATCAGGAAGCTATTTTGCGGGTAAATCAATACCTGTCGCAAAGAAAAGTTCAGGATAAATCGAGTTTGGCTAAATCATTATCAGTTCACCTAACAGCTTTGTTCACTTAGTATATAGATTAGAATCATTTGATATTCCCATTAGTGTTTCATAGCGATATCAGCTGAGCCATAGGGACCATCCATTATAAGATCACAGTCGAGCACTTTCTGTATTTCAGCTAAAAGCCCACGTGCAGAAAGCGCCTTATTGTTCTCTACACACTCTATACTGTAGATACTTACATGTAGTAGTTGTGCTAGTTCAGCTTGAGTATAGCCTTTCTTGAGTCTCGCTTCTGCTATTTGTTCTCCCACAGAAGGTATGCTTGCATCAATACCAGGATTGTAAACCCGTTCAGTATGCATAATGAAGCTTAGTAAAAAGAAGCACGTTACTGTTAAAAATACTAATCTTTCCATTGTCTTGATTTTTAAAAATTGTAATTCGTTATTATTCTATTTTGGTTCTAATTCTAGTTTAGTCTTTGCGATATATCCTTACACTTGGGAGGCTATCACAGTCTATTTATCAAAGCGATCCAGTTCGTATAACTCTATGATAGAGATCAACTTTTTATCGTATTTACCATCCGTAGCATAGCCCGCTTTTTTAAGACCTTTAGCCCATTTCTTATAGTCAGTACCATACTCTTTCAGATGACTATAGCGCGGTCCAGACAAGAATTGACTGTGGTCTCTCCAGCTCTCCCATGCACTTTTATATTTGCGAAAAAAATCTTTGTGGCTATCATCACTGTAGTTTGAACAATGCCCCTTTCGACATGACTTGGAAAAACATTTAAGCCCAAAGTGATTAAAATTTTCCGCAGCTAATCTGCTTTTACCATTGCTAGTTTCTAGCAAGCCTTGTGCAAGCTTAATGCTAGCTGGTATACCAAACTTATCCATCTCAGTTTGTGCTACTTTCGAAAAGCGGTCAATATATGCCTGAGCAAACGGGTCTTTCTTTTTCTTCGGTTTTATACCTAGAGGCCCTACGGCAAATGCAGATTTCAAGTCGGGCGTATTGCCAGTAGTGCTAGCAACAACATTTGAACTGTGCGCAATCACAGCGCTATCTGCCTGCTGATAGAAAGCCAAGTATAGAAAGCTTGCTAACATAGCAAAACGAAAATAAGGCAGTAGTCGAGTATGCTTCAGTAAAGAGACGATCATCTCAAATACATTATTCAGCATACTAAATAAACCAACTACCACATAGTACATCCAGTCAGAGAATAAGCGAAACGTAGTCCCAAATTCGATGTCAGCTGTATGGGAAGCCCCAAACGCCTTTTGCCCTCCCGCCACTTCCAAATCAATATTCGGATAGCGACTTTGATATGAGGCTGTAGTGTTATTAAAGTGTTTCATCGTGCAATATTTAGTGTTCCATAATTAATACCATACAAATATAAAACAATTTGTTTTATATGTCAACCTTAGTCGCAAATTATTTATAAAAATATTTCATAATCTGTA
>CALJVI010000186.1 GCA_937974575.1 uncultured Saprospiraceae bacterium
ACTGGCCTAGTCCCTGGTTTTGACAAGGGTATTTTACTCTTCATCATTATCGGCACTTGTCTTATTATGACCGCTGCTATGATCTACGACAAACGCAGAAGTGGTACTGCCATTAAGAAAGCGAATGAAAGCTCCGTTGGATATGAAAAGTGGAAAGCGCCTACATTAGAGTGATTGATCTGCTGAGTAAGGGATATGATATGGGCTATCAGATAGATCAGGTAATTTCATCAGCCATTCTATACTTTTACTCAGCACCTCTATGACAACAAGCCCGATGGTTTTCATCCATATCAGATGACTTTTTTGATTTTTGTTCCATTGCAGGAGGATTAGAAATCAAGTGGTACAAATCACTTAGGTGTAAGCTAGCCATATCGCCATTTTTTCGTTTAGCAGCCTTCTTTCCTTTGGTTTTTATCCATTCTAGCTCCCCTCTTGCTATTGCGCTGATGTCCGTTTTACCCTGATCCATAGCAACAAGCTTAAGCAAAATATTCACATAATTTCGCTGTAAATTTCTTTGATAAACGCGCAATTGTTCAGGGCCAGAATTTTTCCAGATCGCAGATCTCAGATCATTAAAAAACTCCTTGGTTGAGTATGCTGAAGTCCCATTAAGCGCTTCGTTTTCTATCATTCTAGTCAAGCGATCACTACGCAGCAAAAAGCCCAATTGCCTCTTTTGCATATCTCCAATACGCTTGAGTATACCACTAGGTCCAATGTTGCGTACGATATCATCTTGCAATATCCAAGTGGGTGTTGTCAAGGCTTCATCCATCAAAAAACGCATTGCCCTTTTTTGTTCAGATTTAGGAATATGCGTATAGCTGACTCCAGGCTCCTCTGCCGTTTTTATGATCTCATACACTCCGCCTATACTTGCCGTGACGTGTCCAACATATCGATTCCATACACCTACCAATTCACCATACAGCTCTTCAAGATTGCCATATCCTTTGCCCTCCTCCTGCGTCCATTCATCCAAATTTTTAGCCACTGTTTTGAGATTCTTCAATCCATAGCTACTAGCCAGTACAGCATCATTACCGATACACTCCGTCTGAGAGCTAGGATCAAAACTATTGCGCGCACCAAACAGATATACGGGATCTCCATTCTTAGCAGTGATCCACTCATTTAGAGTCCCTAACTCCTCCTCCGGGCTGCCCGCTGCGGAAATATATCTGTAACCCCAATCTATGGAATAGATATCATATGGTCCCAACATTCGCACCCAGCGCACACCCTTATCCTCAGGTTGAGCCACATAATTGTATCGTGTATAGTCCATGATCGTAGTAGCTAGACCCCACTCCTGCGTGAATGTAGCAGAGCGCAACGAATCGGTCGGGTATGCATAACTGGACTTCATATTGTGTGGCAAACCCAATGCATGACCTACCTCATGAGAAATCACACGGCGCATCATTTCTCCTATTTCCTCCTCTGAGGTATCCAGCGTTCGCGCACTTGGATTGGCGCCACCTGTCTCTAGCATATACCTGTTTCTATAGGAACGCAGATGATTGTGATACCAGATGATATCGCTCTCAATGATCTCCCCAGATCGAGGATCTGTTACCGAAGGGCCCATCGCATTTCGCGTTGTAGAAGCAACATAACGCACCGTTGAGTAGCGCGCATCTTCAGGACTCCAATCAGGATCCTCCTCCTTGGTCGGTGCCTCCCTTACCTGAATTGCATTTTTGAATCCCGCTTTTTCAAATGCTACTAACCAATCCAAAATTCCCTGTTTGAAATAAGGCCGCCATTGTGTAGGTGTTGCAGGATCTAGATAGTACACGATGGGTTTTACAGGTTCTACCAGTTCACCTCTATTGTATGCCGCTATATCCTTGGGGATCATTCTCCATCTTTTGATGTAGGTCTTCTTATCTGACTTCAGTGCAGTAGATCCATAGTCGATCTGACTCAAGGTAAACCAACCTACACGCGGATCAAACATTCTCGGCTGCATGGTTTTCTCTGGCAACAGGTACATGGACTGACTCATTTGCAAAGATATAGTCGCCGCCTTCCAATTACTCGGAGGCTTTGATGCCTGATAAGTCATATCATGCTTGACTTCTATGTTCTTCGGATAGCTTCTGATCTTTGCTATGAAGGAGCGCTTCTTATCCAAGCTAGACACTTTATATTCTTCACGCAATCGCTGTGGTACACCACTGATAGCGCGTATATCTGTCAGAAACAGGTCATTCACTTTTATCAGTACCCCTGACGAATCTGCATTATAAGTTTCTATCTTAAATGTCGCGAGCACAGGCTGATAATTGTTGTCTTGTACCGAAGCATAGATCGGCAAGTTTTCATCCGCAACATTCGCATAAGATACCGTCTTTAGATGGATCATATTGCGCACCTTGGTCCATTGTATGAGCTGCTCATTGACCTTAGTCCCTGCATTAAAATAGCCCCCTCCTAGTCCAGAGGCAATTTTCGAAATCCTACTGACCAAAAGCATATCCGTATTCAGCAGTTCAAATGGAATCTCATAATAAAAATCCTCCCCGACTTGATGTACCGCAAACAATCCATCATCAGATTTAGCCTTATCTGTGACGATGTCTTTATAAGACTTTTTCTTATCCTCCTTTTTCTCTTGACCCTTTGCATTTTGAGCTGTAAGGACTCCCGACAACAAAAGCAACACCAGAAGACCTAATATTCTATTTCTCATAATTGAATTTTTAAATAGCTTGTTTTCAAATGTAATCAAATATTTGGATTATTCGGGGCCATCCCACGCAAAAAAGGCGTGGGTCGCTATGATACGAGGCTCCTTATTCAGTCGGTCCTTATTGCTGAAAAAGCAATCGGACTGGCCATAAAAAAATGGCCCCCTCTCCTCAGCGCTTGTCCATCCATAGATTTCAATATCGATCCCTTATGATAAACTTAGCACAGTCGAATTCGCAAAAACCAAGGCTATTGTTATACCTTCACAGCACCTATGATTGATGCACAATTTACTGGATTTATAAATACAGCTCCCATTTGGAAAGGCCAACAGTTTGAGATCCAACAATTTGATTTTCCAACTATATCTATATCTTCTTTCCGACCTAAAGACATACCCCAAAATCTTCGTTTAGGCCATCAAATGGAACATGTCTTTTCACAACTCATTGCACATTCGAAAAGGTATAATATTCTTTTGCACAATCTTCAAATCCATAAAGACAGTATAACCATTGGAGAGATTGATTTCATACTAGAGGATCTCACAAGCAAAAAATTGATCCATGTAGAACTCGCATATAAGTTTTACCTCATAGACCCTAGTATTAGCAATCCCATTCATAGTTTAGTTGGGCCTAATAGACGCGATCTATTCTTCACCAAGATGGAAAAGATAAAGAGTGCGCAGTTTCCATTGCTTCATTCAGAAATTGGAGCAAAAGCATTATCAGAACTTGATATTGACCACAG
>CALJVI010000187.1 GCA_937974575.1 uncultured Saprospiraceae bacterium
GGAAAAAACTGTTTTAGCAAGCCAGAATCAAACAACATTTTGAATCCTATGGATGGCGGGTTGGAAAGGACGATCTTATTCAATTCGGTAATGATCCTTTCCATAGATATGATACTCAAGCGGCTATTGAACTTTTTAATGGCTGCAAAAGTCGTCGGATCTATCTCAAATTTCAATTGTGTTGCAAAGCGTATGGCTCTCATCATCCTCAAAGGGTCGTCTGAAAAAGTCCTACCAGGATCTAGAGGAGTGATTATTTTTCGTTCAGCAAGATGTTGAATTCCATTGAAAGGATCTATGAGCTCTCCAAAATTTTCATCATTGAGGCTGACTGCTAAGGCATTGATTGTAAAGTCTCGGCGCAATTGATCATCTCGCAGACTGCCTTCTTCCACAGTAGGTTTTCTACTGTCATGTCTGTAGGATTCTTTTCTAGCACCCACAAACTCAATCTCCAAGTCTCTATGCTTAAGCATTGCCGTACCAAAGCGTTTAAACACACTCAATCGTGGTCTGGGATGCAATTGGCTGGCAACAGCGGTAGCGAGTTCTATTCCAGAGCCAACACATACGATATCCAAATCTTTAGAATCTCTATTGAGCAGTCTATCTCTGACATATCCACCTACGGCATAGACAGGAAAGCCAAGTGACTTGCCTGTTGAACCAATTAGGGAAAGAATATCCCTTTCATAATCTTCAATCTTAAAAATCAATGTCTTGCTTATACTTGTACTTCAGAATAGGTTTGTTCAATCTCATTTAGAATCTGAAAGATACCATCTAGATTGTTTTCTAGTACCAATTGAGATCTGAAATATTTAATATTTCTCAATCCTCTAAAATAATTGGTGTAGTGTCTGCGCATTTCCAAAATACCAAGGACCTCACCTTTCCATTCTACCGAATGACGCAGATGTTGTCTCACTGCTGTAAGTTTATCTATCAACTGGGGTTCAGGTAAATGCTCACCCGTTTTGAGGTAATGCTTGATTTGGTTAAAAATCCACGGATTGCCGATAGCACCTCTACCGATCATGATCCCATCTACATTATACCTTTCCTTATATTCTTTGGCTTTTTCTGGTGTTTTTATATCCCCATTGCCAAAAATTGGAATGTGGATCCGTGGGTTGTCCTTGATTTTACCAATCAAAGTCCAATCCGCTTCCCCTTTGTACATTTGCTGGCGAGTTCTACCATGTATAGACAAGGCTTTGATGCCTACATCTTGCAATCGCTCGGCCACTTCATCTATCTTGATGCTATTAGCATCCCAGCCCAACCTCGTTTTGACGGTCACTGGGAGATTTGTCGAATTGACTACAGCTTTGGTAAGCTCTACCATTCTTGGGATATCTTTCAAGATACCAGCCCCAGCACAACGATTCACGACCTTTTTCACAGGACAGCCATAATTGATGTCCAGCACTTCAGGCTTAGCCTCTTCAACCATCTCAGCAGCTCTCATCATGCTTTCGAGATTGGAACCAAAAATTTGTATACCAATAGGGCGCTCTTCGGGGTATATATCAAGTTTTTGAACACTCTTGCGGGCATCTCTGATGAGACCTTCCACAGAGATGAACTCAGTATACATCATATCTGCACCATATTGCTTACATATAGCCCGAAAAGGGGGATCACTAACATCCTCCATCGGAGCTAAAAGCAAAGGAAACTCTCCTAATTCTACATCACCTATTTTAACCATAATTCTAATCTGTATCCAAATTTCACATAGTATTTTGGTTTACGCAATTATTACTGGGTTTTTATTTCAAAAAGAGCCATTTCATGAAGATATATTCCAAAAATCACTAATCTTTAATACCGAATAGCCGTATTAAAATGATTAAAATTCTATTTTTACGCTTTCAAAATTCAAAACTAAGGTTCTGGTACAGGATCATAAACGATAGACAATATGTTCGAAAGTTTTCTAGGGCACAGTCCAAAGTGGTATAAGTTTACTATGATTGGTTTTCTTATATTCAATGTCTTTTCTTACTTCGTCTTAGGGCCTACTGTGACGGCATGGATTTTCATCTTGGAATTCATATTTACGCTAGCCATGGCTCTCAAGTGCTATCCATTACAATCTGGTGGTCTTTTGGCGATCCAAGTACTCTTTTTGAACCTTACGACTGCAAAGCATGCCTATACTGAGGTAGCCGCCAATCTCGAGGTGATACTCTTGTTGGTATTCATGGTGGCGGGGATCTATTTTATGAAACCCTTGCTCATGTTTATCTTTAGTAAGGTTTTTACCAAGATAAAATCCAAACTATTTCTATCCTTACTCTTTGTATTCCTTTCGGCTATTTTGTCTGCCTTTCTTGATGCACTAACCGTTACAGCTGTGCTCATTAGTGTAGCTGTCGGATTCTACGGGGTATATCATAAGATACATTCTGGCAACAGTGACTATGACAAAGATGGTGTCGAAGATCGAAAAGAGTTGTCTGGAGAGACCTTGGAGCAGTTTAGATCATTTTTGAGATCTTTAGTGATGCATGGTGTAGTAGGTACGGCTCTTGGAGGAGTTTGTACTATAGTAGGAGAACCTCAAAATCTATTGATAGGGGAAAGATTAGGCTGGGATTTTATAGAGTTTTTCTTGGCTATGAAAAATGTGACTATGCCAGTATTGGTTTGTGGTTTACTGACTACCATAGTTCTTGAGTTGACAGGATGGTTTGAGTTTGGAACCAAACTACCAGAACAGGTTCGCACCATCATCGAGAACTATACCGATGAGCAAGATCAAAAGCGTACCGATAAAGAAAAAAATCACTTGATCATTCAAGCTATTGCAGCTGTATTCTTGATCATTGGACTGGCTATGCACCTCGCACCTGTTGGCCTTATAGGATTAGGAGTTATCATATTTCAGACCGCTTTTATGGGTATTACCGAAGAGCATCACCTTGGAAAGGCTTTCGAAGAGGCATTGCCTTTTACAGGTCTGCTAGTTGTATTCTTTGTGATCGTAGCTATGATTCATGACAATCATTTGTTTACTCCCATCATCAACCATTTGTTGACTCTGGCGCCAGAAGATCAGCCTGGTATGTTTTATATTGCCAACGGAATTCTGTCTATGATTAGCGATAATGTTTTCGTGGCCACAGTGTATATAGGCGAAGTAGAGGAAGCATTTAAAGCTGGCAAAATTGATAGGCAGCAATTTGAAAATTTGGCAGTAGCTATCAATACGGGTACTAATCTACCAAGTGTAGCTACTCCTAATGGACAAGCAGCTTTCTTATTTTTATTGACTTCTGCATTAGCACCGCTTATCAATTTGTCTTATTTCAAGATGATGAAGATGGCATTTCCTTATACCATAGTATTGGGTATAGTTGGATATTTGGGAGTAACTTATTTATTGTAAAATAATTTGGGCGTATCCAATAGAAAAGCCTTGTGGATTAACATCCACAAGGCTTTTCTATTGGTCGTGCTATCCGTGACTCCGTGTCCACTCCGGTCCCTTGCCCTGCTTCCACCCAGCACCACCGGGACGGCTTCCTATGGTCGCCTCACTACTATCACTTACGCGGGGATTATTCTCTGATTAACAGGTTTGTTATATCTTTGTACCATTCTAACGATTTTTAAAAAAAAATTCTACAGCATGAAATATATATTGCCATTAATTCTTGCGCTTAGCGTATTCATTTTCGTATCATGTTCTGCTACTAAAGCTATTGTCGAAGACGGAAAAAACATTAAAGTAAATGCCTTTGATGCGCCAAAAGCCTTAGATGGAATGCTGATTCATAATGTCTACTTTTGGTATGTAGATGGAGCAGATCAGAATGAAATCGCTAATTTTGAAAGAGAGCTACAGACACTCGGTACCATATCCTCTATAGGGAAATACTACTATGGACCTCCAGCAGGGACTGCGGTTCGTGGACCAGTTGACAATTCATACGATATAGCCATCAACGTATTCTTTAAGGACTTGGCTGCACATGACGCCTATCAAATTGATCCTATTCATTTAGCCTTTATAGAGAAGTGTAAGCATTTGTGGGAGAAGGTGGTCGTGTATGATAATGAGATTAAGTAATACGCTTCAGTACAATTAAAGAGTACTTCTATTAACTGTTTCTTGAAATGGAATGAAAGTATAATGGATTTAGACAAGGCGTTCGAAAGCCCTTTTGGATGACAAAGTTGGAAAGGAGTTTTGCCTTAGCTAAAAGACTGACAAGCAACGAAGTAAAAATTAATGCTCTCCGCTTGAGAAAACTTTCATTTTGTGATCAATCAAGAAGGTGGTTAATAGAGGAGTCCCTAAAGCCAGTAACACTAAAAAATATTTTATGCTTAAGGCAATTTTATTTGATATGGATGGTGTGATAGTGGATACTGAACCACTCCACAAAAAGGCCTATTTTTCCATGTTTGATTTTTATGACATACCTGTTTCTGAAGCATTATTTGAAACCTATACCGGGCAGTCAACTATAAATGTATGCAAGTCCATTTGCCAAAAATTCAGCTTGACCACTGCACCAGAGATACTCGTCAGTAAAAAGCGAGCCTTCTTCAAGGAACTATTTTTTAATGATCCTTCCCTTCAACTTATCGATGGAGTCTTGGATTTGATTCAAGATTATTACAACAATGGTTTGACTTTAATATTAGCATCTTCGGCTTCCATGCTGACCATCAATAATGTTTTTACTCGCTTTGAACTAGACCCGTATTTCAAGGATAAAATAAGTGGCGCTGATCTAAAGGATTCTAAGCCACATCCGGAGATTTTTGAAAAAGCTGCTGCATTGGCAGGAGCTGAAAGAGAAGAGTGTCTTGTTATTGAGGATTCTACAAATGGGATCGCAGCAGCTAAAGCAGCAAATATTTTTTGTGTAGGTTTCGATAGTTTTCATTCTAGAAATCAAGACTACACCAAAGCAGATATGGTGATATCAAATTTTGAAGAAATCAAATTTTCAAAGCTCGGCTCTATTCTCAACTAGAATTTTGGATCATGCTTGAATTAGGATTGGCCTTTAATAGGACACCTGTATAGAGAATACTCTAATCCGCCTTTATCAGCTGTGTCAGTGTGTCATCAGCGTACTACCAAATGAGAGCAACGACTTTTTTATATTTTATTATTCTTTCGATATAGCAGAAACAGTGATTTGATTGGAACAAAATCTAGACACATTCTGATCCCAATTCAATCTGACATCTAAGGGGTAAGAAGCATTATCTATGTTAAGGTCATTCCCTTCAGGAAGCGTGATTATATTGTAGATATTGGACTCGCCATCGATCTCAATAAGATAGCCGCCACAGCAAGCACATTCTGATGTATCAAGACTTAAGATTGTCCCTTTGGATTGGAGTTCTGCATCCGAACCATTGCAAGAAGAAAATCCAATAACTATAATTGTAAAAAGGATGAAGGAATACTTTTTCATGATGCAGGCATTAGTCCTTTATAATTGCTTCAATGGTAATGATCCTTGGGCATGCTGGAGAAACATTTGAAGTCCAATCAAATCTTATAGGCACAGGGTAGGTTGCATTTTCTATATCTAAATCATTGCCTGCAGGCAGTTCGCTTACATTGTATACGGTATCGACATTATCTACTTTTACTAAGTAGCCGCCACAACATGCACACTGTGTTAGGTCAATACCTAAAATATCACCACTGGCTTCGTATTCAATATCTACGCCATTGTCGTCTATTCTTTTGCAAGAATGGAAGACAAGAGCGAAAGTGAGAAATGAAAAGAGAAAAAAATACTTTTGCATGATTATTTTATTGTCGGAATGTATTCAATATCAAAGACGAAAAAAGCTTTAAGATGGTTGGCTTGCTTTTTCAACAGCATCTAGTAATTGCTGCTTTGTTTTGACGCCGGACTCTTGCCAAAGCACTTCTCCATTTTTAAACATGATGAGGGTAGGGACGCTTCTTACGCTATAGAGCTGTGCTATAGATGGATTCTTGTCGATATCTACTTTGATTATACGAGCTTTACCGTCGATTTCATTTGCAAATTCTTGAAGGATAGGGCCTTGCATTTTGCAGGGGCCACACCAAAGGGCATGAAAGTCCACAAGTACTAATTCTTGGCTATTTATTATGTTTTTAAAATTTCCGTTCATTATCTTTTGATTTAACGATTAAATATAAAGTGATAGATGGTATTATTCGTAATTTTACGTCAATGAAAAATGTAATTTTCAAACTCTACGTAATAAAGAACAACTCTGAATATGAAGATGTTGCCTTTAAGTCTGATTTACTCAATTTGAATTACAAGTTTGGTTCTGCCTACTATCTTCAACATAAGGAGATGAAATCCTACTTGCGATTTGAAGAGAATCAAGAACATGCTTTAAATAAACGCATAGTACTGAAACATCTGCTTAGTCTTATGCTTTGTCAGTTAAAGTTAATTAGACGTGATCACGATTTATATTTTCCGATAGACATGGACGAGGATTTTACCAGTGTATTGAAGTGCAGCTTGGATGCAGACGAACAGTTTACGCTTCAGTTTGGGGTTTTGGATGCTGAAGGAACAGGAATTAACATCAAAACATTTGAGCCAATAGGCGAGGTATCAAAGAACTTTACGCCGCAAACTCAAGAAGTGTCCTGTGAAAAGGAAGAACTAGAATTATCCATAGCAGAGAATATACTTTTGCTCAATACAGAGGCCGCTGAGATAAGTGTAGCCAAATCAAATTAAAAGATAAATAACTATGAAAGATGGACAATGTATGGCTACCAAAGCCATAATGGAAAGTGGAGCTCAAGTAGGTTACCTTTTTAGAGAAGCGGCTGATTTTCCAGAAGACTCGGGTTGGCGATTATTTACAGGATTGGAATCATTGGATTTTGTAGATAACGATGACAATATAGAAATATATGATTTAGCGGATATTATTAAGCTGGACGGTTCTATTGAGCCATATCTAGATGCTCCCGTTGGTACAGAATTGGAACGCAAGGAAGGCTCTAAGGAGTTTACGATTATTGAATCTGAATAAACCCCTTAGCTAATGAGAATTGTTTGCACTCTTTTATTCACCATAGCATGTGCTATAGCTTGGTCTCAAAATAGGACCGTAGGCACTATAGTACTTACGGATGAAGCACTAGACGGCTATACTTTCTTTTCTCCTTTTTCTGGGAGATCTGCATATATGGTAGACAATTGTGGTGCATTGGTCAACAAGTGGGATCAAAATACATTGCCTGGTTTGGCTGCTTATTTTCAAAAAAGTGGTCAAATGCTTCGAACGTACAAGGTAAGTCCTACAGGGCCATTTACTTCAGCAAGTAATGCAGGAGGATTAGCTCTAGTCAATTGGGAGAATGAGACAGTTTGGTCTTATGAGTTGAATACAGATACAGAACTTTCACACCATGATGCAGTACAGATGCCGAATGGCAATTTTTTGATGTTGACCTGGGAGCTGATTTTTGAAGACGAACTCCTGTCTCTGGGAAGAGCAGAAAATCAAATAGCGCCTCAAGGGTTTTCATGGGGAGAACGCATAATTGAAGTCAAACCTATTGGAACAAATGAAATCGAAATCGTTTGGGAATGGCGGATCAAAGATCACCTCATTCAGGATATAGACAGTTCTTTGCTGAATTTTGGAGTAGTATCGGACCATCCTGAGTTGTTTGATATCAATCTACCAGACATTACAAGTAGTAATTCTCATTCAGACTTTGATTACAATCACTTTAACGCCATTGACTATAATGAAGAGCTAGATCAAATTTTGATTTCAGTTCGAAACTCAGATGAGGTTTGGATTATAGATCATAGTACCACGACAGCTGAAGCAGCAAGTCATGAAGGAGGCAACACCGGTATGGGTGGAGACATTTTATATAGATGGGGTAATCCATCTGCTTATAAAGGGGCTTCTATAAGTAAACAAAGATTGTTTGGTCAGCACGGTGTTCATTGGATAAAGTTTGGTCCAGAGAAGGGAAAGATATTGATCTATAATAATGGAAATGGTAGACCTGGGACAGATTTTTCAACGGTGGAGATATTGGTTCCCCCTTTATTAGAAGATGGTAGATATGAGAAGCAAGCAGGCGTGCCATATGGTCCAGAGGCTACAGAATGGAAATATGGGGATGACGAGTCACAACGTTTCTACTCTCCATTTTTGTCCAATGCTCAGTATCTGGACAACGGAAATATCCTTGTTAATGCTGGTAGCCCAGGAGATATATTTGAGATCAATGCGGATAAAGAAATTGTATGGAAATATATTATTCCTTTGTTTGGGGATTTTCCAGCCACGCAAGGAGACAATGTAAATAATAATTCTTCTTTTAGAGCTTATAAGTTTTCTAAAGATTTTGAAGGTTTTGAGGGCATTGATATTATACTGGGCAGCACCATTGAAGAAGATGATAATCCCTTAATTTGTGAAGATCCCAACAGTTTGTCCAATGCGATAGACGAAAATGAAATAGTGATTTATGCCGTAAATGGGATTGTACGATTTGATAATCCGAGTGCCGACCTCGTTCAAGTACAATGTTTTGATATTGCAGGGAGATTACTTGATTCCTTTGGTTTTGATCAAATGGAATATTCCTATTCAAATGAGGAACTGCCCCAAGGATTGCTGGTATTCAAAGTTATTTTGAATTCAGGAGTAGCTGTAAGCCGACAGGTAGTTCTTATAAACTAAGATTGTATTTTCTGACAATCCGTCTATTGGTAAGGGAATGAACTGAGTCTGGTTTTAGTCCATAGATTTTTATCAATAGCAACACTTTCGTTGCGCTTGCCCAACTCGTAAAGGTAGGAAACCCATATATGCTGGAAGTGAAAAAAAGGTGATGCGACATGCCGCAGGCATCAAAGCGCTGCAAGCCGGAGGCGCGCTAGAAGCAAGCGGTAGTAGCGGCATCCCGATTGAAGCGAAGCGGAATATCGGGATATAGCGGATGACGCGACGCCTCTCGCTTTTCGCGAGATGGCGATGATCCCAAATAAAAAAGGTTGCCAAACTTACGCTTGACAACCTTAGGATTTGGATGTTCAATATATTTTGACTAGCACATCTCTGTAGCTGCGAAGTGGAAGTTCGATTCGATATCTGCATTTTCATCAGAGTCAGATCCATGTACAGCATTTTCTCCAATGCTGGTAGCGTACAAAGCACGAATAGTGCCTTCTGCTGCATCTGATGGATTAGTAGCTCCGATCAATGTTCTGAAATCTTCAACAGCATTGTCTTTTTCTAAAACTGCTGCTACGATAGGACCTGAAGACATGAAATCAACAAGTTCGCCATAGAAAGGTCTCTCTTTGTGTACAGCGTAAAATTCGCCTGCTTTTTGCTTGCTGAGCTGAGTCAACTTAAGTGCTACAATCTTGAAGCCGCCTTTATTGATGTGTGCTAGGATAGCGCCGATGTGTCCGTTCTTAACCGCACCTGGCTTAATCATTGTAAAAGTTCTATTAGTTGCCATTTTATCTGAAGATTTGTTTAGTTTAAAATTCGCGCAAATCTAAGAAAATCTAAGGTTGTATGCTGGAATATGGGAAAATAAATTTATCCCTGTCTAAAAGACATTGTGATAAGAAAAACTAGTCTGAAGTCGTTATCTTAACACATTTGGTTACATTTGCAACCACTTTTGAGAATTAAATGAAAATGAAGAATTTCACACAACTCCAGGAACTTCTTTCTACCCCGAAAGACATCCTAATTACTTCACATAGAAACCCAGACGGTGATGCTGTAGGCAGTTCTCTAGCCTTGATGCATTTCCTAAAGGCCAACTTCCATACGGTATACGTTTCATTTCCTTCGGCTTTTCCAGACAACTTCGCTTGGATGGAAGGGACTGAGGATGTTCTCATATATGATGTGAAGGTCAAAAAAGTAAATAAGATCATAGATAATGTCGATCTGGTTTTTGCTTTGGACTATAATGGTCTTGACCGGATAGATAAATTGGGAGATTACATCGCAAAGTCAAATGTGCCTGTAGCGATGATAGATCATCATCTGCATCCTAAAGATTTTAGTCAATTTACGCTTTCCGATCCTAGTGCAAGTAGTACTTGTGAATTGGTTTTTGACTTTATCAGAAAAATGGATAAGAAAACGCCATTGGATATAAAGATAGGAGAGTGCTTGTATACTGGTATTCTGACGGATACCGGCTCCTTTAGTTATAGTGTATCTCCGAAGCTTTTCAAAATAAGTGCAAAGCTTTTGGAAGCGGGAGTTGATGCGAATAAGATACAAATGTTGGTGTTCAACAGTCTACCTGAGAAGAATCTAAAACTACTCGGATACTGCTTGAATAAGAGGATGGAGTTGATCCCTGAGCTCAAAACGGGAATCATCACACTCACCAAAAAAGACTATGAGGACTTTGATATACAACGAGGTGACACTGAGGGAATAGTGAATTATTTGCTCATGCTCAAAGAGGTTCATATAGCAGCTTTCGTAACGGAGCAGCCAAAGATTGTGAAGTTATCGCTGCGCTCGAAGGGAGATTTTGCTGTCAATGAAATTGTTTCTGCACATTTCAAAGGTGGCGGGCATAAGAATGCGGCAGGTGGAGCATCATATAGCGGTCTCAAGTCTACTGTCAATAAATTGAAGAAGATTCTTACTGAAAATTTTGCAGGTACTTCATTCAAATCCATAGAAAAGAAGGCATAATTGGCTATGCTAAGCACTTTTACATAAGGTTTATAAATTGTCTATAAAACCTTCTCAATAGAAGAAATAACACCATAATTTGGTATGTTTGCGCATCAAAAATGTACAACATGAAAAATCTACTATTTTTTATAGTATTAGCGATGTTTTTCGCTTGCGGAGGAGCTGGAACAGAAGGTGGGACTGCTAAGTCTGTCGGTTCTAGTTCGGGTAATATAGACGGTGAAATTGTTCCTGGCTTTACCTATGTAAATCATACCAAAAAAGGTGGGGTAACTCCACAGTTGGCTGAGTATGCTTACTTCAATTATTATGTGATGGATGGCGATTCACTTATGTTCTCTAATCAGAGTCAAGGAGCACCACAGAAAGTTTTGATTTCGGATGATTTTTCTGGCAGAAATGCAGGTCAGAAGCCTTTGGTTTTGGCTTTGCAAAAAATGAGTATCGGAGATAGTCTATCACTCTACATACCAAGAGATTCTTTACCTCAAGGGAATAAACTGAAGTCTGATAAATTGACTTATCATATTGCATTGATGGATATTAAGGATGAAGCGGCATTTCTAGCGGAGATGGAAGCTGAGAATGCGATCAAGCAGAAAGCAATGATAGCAAATCAAGCGCGTGAGTCAGAAATCGCGGAGATGGTAGCATTAAGAGCTAAAGAATATACTAGAGGATCGTTGGATGGCAAAATCCAAACCACTGCTTCAGGATTGAAATACATCATACATGAGGAGGGTAATGGTGAAAGACCAAGACCAGGACAGAATGTATTTGCAAACTACTTTGGTGCTTTGACAAATGGTACTCCATTTGATAATTCTTGGAAAAGAGGTCAGTTGTTTAACTTTCCTATTGGACAGGGTAGAGTGATCAAAGGATGGGATGAAGGTTTTGCTTTGTTAAAGCCTGGTGCCAAAGCAACTTTCTTTATACCTGCTGAATTGGGCTATGGTAAAACAGGGTCGGGCTCTAGTATCCCGCCTGATAGTGAATTGATATTTTATGTTGAATTTGATAGCGCTCGTTAATTATGACTGAAGATCACTTAGCAAAGTTGAAGGATAGGTTGGGCGCTCTAAATCGATATCTTTGACGTCGACAAGCGTCTCGTAGAGATAGAAGAAAAGCAACAACTTTCCCTAGATCCTGAATTTTGGAATGATTCAGCTCGGGCTGAATCCATCTTGAAAGGTATCAAGATGAATAAAAAGTGGGTAGAGGACTACTTACGTGTAGCTGCTGTTATAGATGACACGGAAGTACTTCTCGAATTTTTTAGAGAAGCTGAAGCCGAGGAGTCCGAACTAGAAACTCAATTTAAAAAGGCAGAGGATGAAATAGCTGACCTTGAATTCAAGTCAACCTTAGATACAAAAGAAGATTCCCTTTCTTGCTTATTAGAAATAAACGCTGGTGCCGGTGGGACGGAGTCCTGCGATTGGTCGGAGATGCTTCTACGTATGTATACCATGTGGGCAGAGAAGAGTGGCTATAAAGTACGTCTACTCAATGAAGTGCGCGGGGATGTAGCTGGTATAAAGTCAGCCGAAATCGAAATTGAAGGAGATTATACCTATGGTTATTTAAAAGGAGAAAATGGCGTGCACAGATTGGTGCGGATTAGCCCTTTTAATGCGCAAGGAAAACGACAAACTTCATTTGCTAGTGTGTATGTTCATCCTATGATAGATGATACTATAGAGATTGAAATCAATCCTGCGGATATTGAGTGGGATACTTTCAGAGCTAGTGGAGCAGGAGGACAGCATGTAAATAAAACTGAATCTGCTGTACGTGTGCGTCACTTCCCTTCTGGTGTAGTAGTAGAATGTCAAGAAGAAAGGTCGCAACATAAGAATAGAGATAAAGCATTGAAGATGCTGAAGTCTCGACTATATGAACTCGAACTTCAAAAGCAGTATGCGGAACGCGATAGTGTGGAAGCAGGAAAGACCAAAATAGAGTGGGGAGCCCAAATACGAAGCTATGTCTTGGATGATAGACGTGTGAAAGATCACAGATCTAACCATCAAAGTAATAAGACGGACGCTGTGCTAAATGGGGATATCGATGCTTTTTTGAAGGCCTATTTGATGATGGGTACCTAAGTCATAGCCTTAAGTTTAGTATCAGTCATACTCAATGATTTTCTTCAGATTTTCTCTTTTATAATTTCATACTTGTCATGTGCTCAAGGTATAAGCTAGTGATTGAACCTCTGAGGTATCTTTAAAAAGTGATCCATTATCTTTAGATTGCACTACTAAACTTATCTATCGTGTTATTCAAACTTGATAAAAGGGATTCCATATATGCTTTGCTACTTTTTGCAGTAGTGACTGTGTGTGTAGGTCGTTTTTATCAGTGTGTGTTTTGGGATATTCCGATTCGATCCTTGCTTTGGAATGAAGATCTTATGACTCCAATAATACAATTGGGATTGAATCTAAATTGGGACGAATACATAGTGCATCCTAATTCTGATAGTACAATTCAGAGTATAGTCACTGCTTGTGGTTGGGCCTTGTTGATATTATTGGGTTTTACTTTGTCAAATCTGTCTACAAAATTATCAAGGTTTTCTCTGTATGCTATATCAGGTATTTTAGTTGGTATAGCCTTGCTCTATCATTTGGAAAAATTCAGAACTGCAGGACAATTTTTTGAATACAGTCTACAGTTTTTATCTCCTTTGTTTTTGTTAAGCTATCTCAAATATGGTCTACAGAAATCTTGGCTATTATTTTTGAAGATTGGAATTGCTTTGACATTTATAAGTCACGGTTTATATGCACTAGGTTTTTATCCAGTACCCGGAAATTTTGTAACCATGACTATCAAGATATTTCATTGCTCAGATGCAATGGCTAAAGTCTTTTTGCAGGTAGTAGGGATACTGGATATTATCTTTAGCTTGGGACTCTTTTTTAATAAATCGATCTACAGGCTAAGTATCTGGTACTGTATTATTTGGGGTTTTTTGACGGCCTTGGCCAGAATCGTTGCAAACGTGGAGATTGCAGCCTTTGGATCAACTATGCATCAATGGGCTTACGAAACGGTATATCGGATACCACATTTCGTAATCCCACTGATATTGAAGATAGCTATGGATAAAACCGCTCCGAGTGCTACTGAGATAAAATAACAGACATGTCTAAGATGTCTTGGCTTAGCGGTTTCTTTTTGTTGATGGCATCATGGAAAGGAATGTATACTATATTTCGATCTTGGATCCCAACCATCACATTTGATTGACCAGCTAGGAGTGCGTTTACAGCACCATAGCCTAATCGACTAGCAAGCATCCTGTCTACGGCCGATGGTGCACCTCCACGTTGTAGGTGGCCAATAACAGCTACTCGGGTTTTATCTTTCCCAATGACAGCAGAGACTTTTTCTGCGATCTTGTGTGCTCCACCAATTGGCGAACCTTCAGCAACGATGATTACACTGAACAATTTTTTACGTTCAACGCCTTTTTTTAATGTTGCAATAATTTCTTCTTCGGAGGTTTTGCTCTCCGGGACGATAATCGTTTCAGCACCAGAACCAATACCCGTAGCCAAGGCAATAAAGCCCGCATGTCTACCCATCACTTCAATAAAAAATAAGCGATCATGTGAATCAGCAGTATCTCTGATTCTATCTACTGCTTCGATGGCAGTATTGATAGAGGTATCAAATCCAATAGTATTGTCAGTGCCGTATAGATCATTATCTATAGTACCTGGAATACCGACAAAGGGTATATTGTGTTCATTAGTGAAGATTTCGGCACCCGTAAAAGTTCCATTACCTCCAATAGCTATACAAGCGTCAATCCCTAGAGCTGAAAGCTTTTCGTATGCGATTTTACGACCTTCTTTAGTTCTAAATTCTTCACTTCTAGAAGTTTTAAGTATCGTACCTCCACGGTGTATAATATTACCTACATCTTTGGTGCCGATAGGCTCAATATGCCCATCGATCATTCCGCTATAGCCACGTTGTATTCTATAAACATCGAGTCCATGATAAGTGGCAGTACGCACTACGGCTCTCACAGCGGCATTCATACCTGGTGCATCTCCCCCTGAGGTAAAAACAGCAATCTTTTTAATCTCTTTGTTCATATTTTATTCCTTATTTGTTCTTGGTATAACAAAGCGTAAAGTAAGTGTATTATATGCTATAAGTCAAATGATATTGTGCAAGATCTTCAATCGGAGAAGCAGAAATTCCAGCGAGGCTTAGATTGGAGTCTTTGAGGCATTTATATAGCTGATCTTCAAAGTGGTGCGCAATACTTCCCGCAAAGTATTGTGGAGTCTGTACATGTGCAGAATTGAGCTTTATTTGATGTTGGATAAAATGATAGAAGCTATCTTCTATTATTTTGTTTATTTGAGCCTTTGATTTAAGTTGTGCAGCACATTTGGCAAAGTTAGCAACAACACTTTTAGGTTGATCGGATGCGTATATAGATTGAATCAATTCTTGGTTTTCAAGTTTTGCAAATTCTTGTATCTGAATATGTGTTGCTGGGTCAAATTGGTTTTGAAAATGGGCTTTGAGCAAAGTCAAACCGATATGGTATCCAGATCCATAATCTCCAAAGAGATAACCGGAATTAAAATAGACCTGAGTGATTTCTTTACCGTCATATAAGCATGATGCGGAACCCGTGCCTAATATATTAATCTGTGCAGGCTGGTTTTGTGCCAAGGCTCTTGCTGCGGCTAATAAATCTGAATAGACAAAAACTTGAGGAATGTCTACAATCGAAGTAATGCACTTTAGCAATTTATCTTTTCCCTTTTGGCTAAAGCATCCAGTACCATAATAGTGCAGTACTTGGCTTGAGGTATGATCTACAAATATTTGTTTTAAGATGGCCTCTATTTCTGTATCAGACATATAAGTTGGACTGATCCCTGCGAAATATTGGGTTGTACTAATTTGTTGATCTTTTATCGTGCAAACTTTGGTTTGTGTAGATCCAGCTTCAATAATAATCATGATCCTTGTTTTTGAAAATCAAAAAATTGAAGCTCGAATTTTGATGTTTCTCTTTTCTTGATAGGAACATTCCAAAATCCGTCGTAAGAGATAGACTTAGGATAGTACATGTTCCCGATCTTGGTGAGCTCTACATGGATATTGGTGTCAAACTGATACAAACCAGTACGGTATGCCAATTGGTAATCTCTACCTACTACTTGAAAAGTAGACTTATCGAAATAGGTCTTTAGAAATTTGATCACCACTTTATTCTTTCCCTCAAAGATAGGTTTAACTGCGGCGGAAAAAACATAACAATCAATATTGCCCTCAAATAATTCACTACTAATTTTGAAATCATAGTACTGAATCATGGGCGATTCAAAAATATTGGTCTTGTCTCCAATGAAAGGAACATCAGCTGGCTCACCAGGAGTAAACATGAGCTTTTTGAGCTCATAAACATATTTCTCTATTCTGGAGCTGTTACTGGGTTTCAGTTGAGGCTCGGGAGAGTCGCATACTCTACGATGAGTATAGAAGAGTCGATCATGCATCTCTGATGTAAAGTAATTATAGCTTCTACTGTTTTTCTTTTTGAAATAATTTCCTTCCATCTGAGTATGGAGATAATTCATGGTTCTGCAATTATCAACTACCTCTTGAAAAATGGTGTCTGAATAGGAGGCTCTTTCTTTTCCTTTCTTGTTAAAATAGGAGAAGGCATTGGTTGATTTGTAGCTGATAAATCTAAGATTATGAAAGGCATTCATAAAGGACTCATCTGTTCTAACCATTTCGATAAAATCCTCTTTGTCAAATCCTGCTTTAGAGGCAGTTACCGTGAAGGAATCTAAATAGATTAATGCAGAGATATCTGTAAGGCTGTCCTTTTGTGCTATTCCATTTGCAGCAAGGGAGAATAAAATAAGTAGAACAACAAAGTGGCGAAAAATATGGCTCATAAAACACTTCCTAAGTGATAGGATTTTATATTTGTGAACAAAATAATAATAAAATGAAGAAAGTTGCAGTAATTGGAGCAGGCACTATGGGTAATGGAATTGCGCATGTTTTTGCTATGAATGGATATGATGTAAAATTAGTAGATATTAGTGAAGAAGCGTTAGCTCGTGCTTTGGATACTATTGCTGCCAATTTGGATAGAATGGTCACTAAAGGTAGAATCACAGCCAAAGCTAAGAAAGCTACTTTGAAGAACATAGTGACGAGCACCAAGATTGAAGCTATCAAGGATAGAGACTTGGTCGTAGAAGCTGCAACGGAGAATGTAGATCTTAAGCTTCGTATTTTTAAAGAAATGGATGCAAATACGAAGAAGTCTTGCATTTTAGCAACGAATACGAGCTCTATATCCATTACTAAGATAGCGGCAGTGACGAGTAGACCTGATAAGGTAATAGGAATGCACTTTATGAATCCTGTACCTGTTATGAAATTGGTAGAAGTTATAAAAGGATACTCTACAAGTAATGCCGTCACTAAGAAGATTATGGCTTTATCCAAGGATCTAGGCAAAGTGCCTGTTGAGGTTAATGACTATCCGGGATTTGTAGCCAACCGTATACTCATGCCTATGATAAATGAAGCGATCATTACCTTATTTGAGGGTGTAGCTGGAGTAGAAGAGATAGATACCGTAATGAAACTGGGAATGGCACATCCAATGGGCCCATTACAATTAGCGGATTTTATCGGATTAGATGTATGTCTAGCGATCCTAGAAGTATTGCATGAAGGTATGGGTAACCCTAAATATGCTCCATGTCCATTGCTTGTTAATATGGTTATGGCAGGGAAATTGGGAAGAAAATCAGGTGAAGGCTTTTATACTTATGTACGAGGATCCAAAGAAACTAAGGTGTCTCGACAGTTTGCCTAAAATTCGTTAACTACTTAAACCATTAATTCTATAAAGATGATTAAGCTCTCTGAATACTCCACTAAGCCACCAGAAGATTATAACAAGAAGAAAATCCGTAAAGAAACGGAAAAGATTTGCAGAGAAATCGCTGAGCTACAAGAATTATTGATGGCCAATAAAAAGCACTCTCTATTGATCGTTTTTCAAGGGATGGACAGCTCTGGGAAGGGTGGTTCGACCAGAGAAACCTTTAAGTATTGTTCTCCTAGTGGAGTGAAAGTGAAGGCCTATAAGAAGCCTACGGATGAAGAGTTTGCACATGACTTTCTTTGGAGGGTGCATAAGCATGCTCCACAAAAAGGGATGATTCAAGTATTTGATAGGTCTCATTATGAGGATGTTCTTATTCATCGTGTACATGGCTGGATAGATGAAGAACATTGCGATAAGCGTATTGCTGCTATTAATGCTTTTGAGGAATTGCTTGGTTATGATAATAATACTACTGTCCTAAAATTTTATATGCACTTATCCAAAGATAGGCAAACAGAAAAACTAAAAGAGCGCATAACTGATCCTACCAAAAATTGGAAACACAATGATGGGGATTGGGAAGAAGCTAAGCTTTGGGATAAGTACAGAGAAGCTTATGAAAACGTGATCAACAAATCTTCGATTCCTTGGATTATTGCACCTGTAGATTCTAGAACTTACAGGAACTACTTTATTGCTCAGCATGTAAGAGATACGTTGAAGTCCTTTAAAGAAGAGTATCCACTGATAAAAGAATCCAAGTATGCAGGATAAGGTAAGAGTAGATAAGTGGCTATGGAGTGTAAGAATCTTCAAATCTAGAACTCTGGCCACTACCGCATGCAAAGGGGGTAGAATCCGGATGGGGGAGAGCACCCTCAAAGCCTCCTATCTCATAGGAGTGGGCGAGACTGTCGAAGTCCGAAAAGGTGGATATTCCTTTGTCTTTAAAGTAGTGAAGCTAATCTCCAAACGCGTATCAGCGGCACTTGCTGAACCTTGCTATGAGGATCTAACTCCAGAAGATGAACTCAATAAGTACAACACTTGGTTTGTTGGAAAATCGGGTACAGAAAAGAGAGAAAAGGGTGCAGGTAGACCTACCAAAAGAGATCGCCGAGATCTCGAAGACTTCAAAGAAGACCAGTACAATTTTGATGAGTTTTAGTGCTTGATTTCCCTCTCCTTTGATACTTTGCTATAGACTGTACCTTTCGTTGATTTAACGTCAGCTATTGATGTATGAAAATGTGACTTTAATATAAGTTTAACGTCTTAACAGATATATTTTAGAAATTTTTTTCAACAAAATCAAAATCACAAACAATTATGGAATTAATTACCTCAAATCTAGGTAGCCTAATCGAAGGCTTATTAGCTTGGGCACCAAAACTACTAGGTGCTATTCTTGTACTTATTATTGGATTATGGATTATCGGCAAATTAGTTAGTGTCATTAGCAAAACAATGTCTAAATCTGGTTTAGATAAGGATGTTATTCCATTTCTTACTTCCATGATGAGTGTTGTACTTAAAGTAATGCTTGTAATGAGTGTTGCTGGTATGGTTGGAATAGAAACGACTTCATTTGTAGCACTTATCGGTATGGCAGGTCTTGCTTTCGGTATGGCTTTACAAGGTACTTTAGGACACTTCGCTTCAGGGTTATTAATCTTAATATTCAAGCCTTATAGAGTAGGTGATTTAGTAGATATCCAAGGTCAAGTAGGAACAGTAAGAGAGATACAAGTCTTCAATACTGTAATTGACTCTTTAGAAAATAAGAAAGTAATCATACCTAATGGTATCGCTACTTCTGGTATCATGACAAACTTATCTGCCACTGAGCACCTAAGAGTTGATTTGAATATTGCAATGCCTTACGAAGAGGACTTTGACAAAGTACAAGCTATTGTTATGGAAGCTCTAAAGAATACACCACACGTATTGGATAGCCCTTCACCTGTAGTAGAAATAGAAAAATTTGATGCACACAATGTACTTCTTGCAGTAAGACCTTTCGCAAAATGTGAAAACTACTGGGACGTATATTTTGGTTCATATAAGAATGTAAAAGCGGCATTAGGAAAAGCAAATATCAAAGTTGCTTACCCGAAAAGAGAACTTATTGGTGACGCGAAAATGGCCTTGAACTAGGCAAATAAATCCACAAAGACACATTGAAGGCATCTGAAGTAATTCAGGTGCCTTTTTTGTTAAGAGGAAGTCCTTATTAGCTTTGAAACTATTGAGTAAGGATATTCAAAAGTAGAATTAGCCCTTTGCTATATAGTAGTTTCTGACTATCTGCGCATATTGGGTGGTAAAATTAGCTGCAACTGCTATCTCTGGCGATGTCCAACTCATAGAGCTGGGAAAATACCTAAGCTTAATTTAGGGGTGTTTAGAAGTAAGGAAGTAGAAAACTTTGTGAGAAGCTGCCATAGCTCACTGTTTTGCCCTTTGGCTTGGCTTATGTTCTCATCTTACTTCTACGCACTAGGTAAGCCTGTAGTACCGATCTGAAGCCTTTGTTGATATCTGTCTCTACATAATCTATCTTATACTGTAGACACTTCAAGCGCAGATTTTCCTTCATCTTGAATACTTGTTCCTTGTAGTAATCTTTGACTTGATTGGACTGCAATCTGACTTCTTCACCCGATTCCATATCAACAAATACATATGGTCTGTTTTCGAATTCAAAATCCACCTCCAGCTTTTTATCGACAGTATGGAATAAGACGACTTCGTGCTTATTATATTTTAAGTGTTGTAAAGCGGAAAAGATTTCTTCCATATTGCCTTGGTCAAACATGTCGCTAAAAATCATTACTAGTGATCTTCGATTTATACTTTCTGCGATCTGATGCAGAGCCGCCGCTGTAGAAGTCTTTCGATTGTTGTCTGGATTGTCAATGAGTTTTTGCAAGATCGTCATCAGCAATCGATAATGAACAGTACTAGACTTGCATTTAGTATGTGTTTGAACAGTTTCTCCAAAAACGGTAAGACCAAATGCATCTCTTTGCTTCTTGAGCATATTCATCAAAGCTGCTCCTGCTAAAGACGAAAATAGGAGCTTATTCATTTTTAGCTTCCCATCGAAGTTGGGTTCAGGAAAATACATAGAGGAGGAGGCATCTATGACGATTTGACACCGAAGGTTGGTTTCTTCCTCAAATCGTTTGATATACATTCTGTCTGTGCGGGCAAAAACCTTCCAGTCCATGTTCTTTGTAGACTCACCAGGATTCCACACTCTATGTTCAGCAAATTCGACAGAGAAGCCATGAAAAGGACTCTTGTGCAATCCTATAATGAATCCTTCCACTACCTGACGCGCCAATAATTCTAGATTTCCTAAATCCCGTACCTCTATATTGTCTAATAAGTCCATTTTCTTGATTGTATAGTCATATAAACGATCAAATCCATATAGCTGTTGCATAATACAAAGAGCCTCTATCATCCAGTAGACGATAGAGGCTCTAAGTTATCCTAAATTAGGAAGATTTAATCTTATAATTGTGCGTTTATTTTATCCGCTAAAGCTTGCTTAGAGGTTACTCCTACATGCTTATCTACTAATTCTCCATTTTTCAATATCAAAATAGTTGGAATAGATCTTACGCCATACTTCATTGGTATGTCTTTATTACTGTCCACATTCATTTTGCCAACAGTTACTTTGCCGTCAAATTCAGTAGCTAATTCCTCGATCACAGGTCCTATCATCTTACAAGGTCCACACCATTCTGCCCAAAAATCGATTACTGCTACTCCTTCTTTATCTAATGCTACTTCTTGGAAGTTTGCGTCAGTGAATTCAAATGCCATAATTTTCTATTTTTATTAAAAGTTACTAATATTATAAGTTTAACCAATGTGCTATCAATTAAGTTTTAAAAATACATTTTTTTTGAAAACCTTAAGATTTAGGGGCACTAAAAGTCATAATTTGTCTGCAATATCTCCAAATACACCTTTTTTAGATGATTAAGGTTTGTATAATAGCCTCCAATTGATTTTGATCCATAGCATTATAGTACTTTAGATATAGATCTTCAGACTTATTGACCATAAACAAGGCAGGCAGTTGGCCGTCCCAGTTCTCATCCAGTAGCTTTACCCATGAGCCATCAGATACATTGAGTTTATAGGTCTCAAAAGCTATGTTATTACTTCTTACTGAGAGATTTACGTCTTGTATTTTGTCATCCACATTGAGCGTTATGATTCTAACCTTTTCAGACTGCATATTGGCATATATCCCGTTCAGATAGTCGATGTTTTCAAAACATTTGGAACAGTCTTTATTCCAAAAAGCATAGATATGCAGTTTCTCATCAGATGCAGCTATCATGTTTTGCAAATCGACGATAGAGATTTCTGCTACGGTTTTACCAGAAGCTTCTAGTAGTTTGGTTTTGTCTTCTTTACTCAATTCAGTAGTCGGTAGAGCCGCTGCATGGGGGACGGCTGATAGATCGGGTTCATTATTTGTCTGCACAGAACAGGCTGATAAAACAAGCGTGCAAACCATATAGCACCCGAGCAAAATACGAATATTGGTAAAGGTTATATTTAGATTACTGTTTATCATTTAAGGTATTGGCTATATTGTTCTACTTTTGGCATATACTAAAGCCATAACAAGATACAAGATACAAATATTGAATAGAACAAAGGTCAAAATATTTTTTATCACATTTGGTATATTTACCGCTATTATAAGGCTATTTGTGCTTAATCAGCCAGATTTTGTAGAGCGATTTTACAGCAAAGGCTTATTCACAGCTGTACGTTGGATCTTTGATAATACGCTATACTATTCAAAGCTACCAATGATCTTTGTTTTTTTGTTTTTCGGGATATTGTATCTTCTGCATCTCTTAGTCAAGCCATTTAAAACCGGGCTTCCTATAAATAAAAGACTCCGCCAATTTGCATTTTCGCTTATCGCTTTTGCAGCTATTTTATATAGTTCTTTCATGTGGTTGTGGGGCTTCAATTATTTACGCGTTCCCATAGAAGCTTCCCTTCAGTTTGATCCTAGGCCGACCCAAGTAAAAAATCTAAAGGCCAAGCTTCAACAGCGGCTGCCACAGTTGATAGCTGCTAGACGGGCCATTCCTGGCAGTACAGAGCAACCTATCGACACTTCTTTTATGCCACAACTGTTTGAAGAGAAGATTGTCCATCATGTCAAGGAGACTTTGATTAAGCATGATTATCCAG
Source organism: uncultured Saprospiraceae bacterium (assembly GCA_937974575.1). Classification (GTDB taxonomy): domain Bacteria; phylum Bacteroidota; class Bacteroidia; order Chitinophagales; family Saprospiraceae; genus JALZVN01. Next base: position 22,862 of record CALJVI010000187.1, read on the forward strand.
CCAATTCTACCGTGCAAGGCCGCTTTTTGTTACCTGGTGTTTTGCTTAGAATTAAGACTGCTGGAATATATTTTCCATTTATCGGGGAGAGCAATATCGATGCAGGCTTGCACCCATTGCAATATTCAGAAACCTTAGCCCATGAGTTTGCGCATGCCTATGGTTTTGGTGATGAAGGGACTTGTAGTTTTGTGGCTTATCTTAGCCTCATCGACTCCGAGGATCCTTTCATTCGATACAGCTTACTGCTTAGTTACTGGCGGACATTGGCTCGCAACTATTTACAATACGATTACGAAGATTACCAATCTTTTCGAATGACATTGCCGGCAGAACTGGTGGCGGACTTAAATGATATTGCCGACAATAGAAAGAAGTACCCGGCTCTGTTTCCAAATGCACGAAACAAGATCTACGATTCATATCTCAAAGCACAAGGCATAGAAGAAGGCTTGCAAAATTACAACCGAGTTATCATGCTGGTAGAGGGCTATGAGAGTTCCATCCACAATAGTGAGTCTCCTGATTAAGGCTTAGGTTTGGGCGTGCACATGGGTATCAGAAATGCCATTACTCCGTATGGCTTTTCTGATACCCATGCACCGCGCTATTCGTGACTCCAGTTCCTTTCGGCCCCTTCCTTCCAGTCGGGTCTGCTCCCTCTGGTCGCATCACTACTATCGCTCACGCAAAAAAAA
>CALJVI010000188.1 GCA_937974575.1 uncultured Saprospiraceae bacterium
ACTATCTCTGATGTTTTCTAATTGATTCTTTTCAATAATATGCTTCTTACCACCTTTTTTGAATGTTCTAGAGTCTACATATGTCATGATTCCATTTGGGCCTATCATATAATCAGCATAACTAAATCGTTGCTCTTCATATTTGAACAGTTTATCTTTTCCTAGAAATTGCTGGCATGTCTTACAAATTGGATCCTTCTTGCATGCAGTCAATAGCATAAATAGAAATAAAAATTGAACTAATTTTTTCATCTTTGGATAATGAGTTTCTACGTCCAGTCGTATTCGTTTTTGAATTTGATACTTCTAGAATGTAAATGCCATTAGCAAGATTATTTGAAAATCCAATCTCCTTGGTATCTGTAAATTCAGACTCCTTGGTGCTCACAAGCTTTCCAGTGATATTGAACAATCTGTAACTGTCAAGTTGATCTTGTGAAGCTAGTAGTAGTGGTGAAAGTCTTCTTCATAAAACTACATCAGGAAAGCTCGGTCTACTTCTAGTGTCGGTGGTTAATCTCGTGCTTTATCTTGGTTATAGTTTTTATTTCTTTTCAAAGATAACAAAAATAATGAGGTGTGAAAATGTATTTTCTTGGTTATACAAAATCTCTAAGTCTTTGTATAACCTACAGATAATAACAGCTATCCTCTCGCCAAAACTTTCTTATTTTTACCTTTGTATTATGATATGCAATAAGGAAACTTTTGTGTGAGGGATAGAAAGGGCTCCGATTTTTATCGGAGGTGCGCAGCACGGAAGCGAACGCGTACCCCTGCATAGCCCGACAGCGATGAAGCAAAGAAGCAGAGCCTTGCGCCGAGCCATTTGCGTAATCGGTGGCACACCCAAATAAACAATGAAATAATCAATTTGCAATTATTAATTTTCAATGTACAATTAAAAAAGTACACGATTTAGCTTCTATTCTACAACAAATAAACGCATCAACAAAAAACAAATTAACAATCTTCACGAATGGAATTGAATCATAAAGTATTTGGAACTGGGGATCCGGTCATCATCTTGCATGGACTGTTTGGGATGCTGGACAACTGGCAGACGATAGCCAAAAAGCTGGCGGAGGACTATATGGTGTATATCGTAGATCAGCGAAATCACGGCAAGTCGCCGCGTATGGATGACATATCTTATACGCTCATGGCGGAGGATCTGGCGGCATTCATGGAGTCGCAGTGGATACATTCAGCACATATCATAGGTCACTCGATGGGTGGCAAGACGGCCATGCAGTTTGCTATGGCCTTTCCTGATATGGTGGAGACGCTCACAGTGATAGATATATCTCCGACGGCTTCTACACGTGGACACGATGAGGTGTTTGCGGCACTTAATGCGGTGGATATCGCTCAGCTCGATAAGCGATCGGATGCAGCAGAGAGTATGGCTGCGCATATAGACGATATGGGGGTGAAGCAATTTTTGCTCAAGAATCTGACTCGCCGTAAAGAAGGGGGCTATGCTTGGAAAATGAATCTGCCTGTGCTGGAGAAGCATTATGAGCGAATCCTAGACCCTATAATATCCACCTCTAGTTACGACGGCTCTACACTGTTTATCAAAGGTGGGCGTTCAAGGCATATCATGGATGGTGATTTGGAGGTGATGCGCACACTGTTTCCCAACTATCAGATGAATGAGATCCCTGATGCGGGACATTGGGTACATGCAGATGCACCTACTGAGACACTTGATATGATTAAAAGATTTATATCACAATAGAATTACGTAGTTTGATTTGAATTTTGAGGCATTTGAGTATTTAACAAAGTCTTAATAATTCACTTGTTACAGATAATGCTATCTTGCGTCTATAGTGCGTTTAATGTACGCCTAGCGAATGATTTATGAATTATTATATTCATTTATTTGGGTAGGGGATAGATAAGGGATTGGTGATGAGATCAGTATTTTGGCATAGTATTTCGTATACATAGGGAAATACCTCCCACGTTAAATTTTGCTGAATAAGTAAAACCTAGTCCCCCCCACGGATGACTTTTTAGCACATTTCAAGTCAGAAAAAGTAGTTAAAGTAACAGCCTTATGTGGAAGACGAACATTAATGGGAAAATGTTGGGATTAGTATTGGTCGCATTCTTTACGAGTGCATCGATCGACTCACCGCCAAATCACGAAAAGTATTTCGAGATTTCCAAGAACATTGAAATTTTTACCAACCTTTATAAAGAGATCAACACCTACTATGTAGATGAGATAGATCCTGCAAAGTTGATGCGCATAGGCGTAGATGCTATGCTAGAGTCTCTTGATCCTTATACCAACTATATCTCCGAATCGGAGATAGAAGGATTCAGATACATCACTGAAGGAAAATATAATGGGATCGGTGCACTCTTCCGTAAGGTAGATGGCAAGATCATGATCACAGAACCCTGGGAAGGGCAGCCTGCTCAAAAAGCAGGTCTCAAAGCTGGTGATGTCATCACTGCCGTAGATGGTAAGTCTACTGCTGGTAGATCTACTGAAGATGTCATCGACATCCTCAAAGGATATCCTGGTACTGAAGTATTCCTGACTGTACAGCGCTTTGGTGAAAACAAGCAAAGAAAAATAACACTCGTCCGTGATGAGGTCAACGTTCCCAACGTACCATACTCTGGTATGATCTCCGACGACATAGGATATGTAGCCTTGACTACCTTCACCAGAAATGCAGGTAAGAACGTAGGTGCCGCAGTAAAGAAACTAAAGGAAGAAAATCCAAACCTGAAGGGTGTAGTATTTGACCTGAGAGGCAACGGTGGTGGTCTACTTACTGAGGCTGTAGATGTGAGTAATGTATTCATACCTAAAAACGAAATGGTCGTAACCACTCGTGGTAAAGTAAAAGACTGGGATAGATCATTTAAGACCTTGAATAAGCCTGTCGATGAGGAAATCCCATTGGTAGTATTGATTGATAATGGTTCTGCATCTGCATCTGAGATTGTATCTGGTGTATTGCAAGATTTGGATAGAGGGGTACTTTTAGGACAGCGTTCTTACGGTAAAGGTCTTGTACAAAATACAAGAGATGTAGGATACAACTCTAAAGTAAAGTTAACTACAGCTAAGTACTATATCCCAAGTGGAAGATGTATCCAGAGTGTAAAGTATGACAACGGTGAGCCATTGGATATTCCAGATGTAGAGCGTACACCGTTTAAGACACGCAGTGGTAGACCAGTACTAGATGGTGGTGGAGTAAAGCCAGATATGATGGTAGGTGAAAACGAAGAATTGAGAGTGATCAAGAGTCTAAATAGTAAGTACCTGATCTTCTCTTTTGTGAATGAGTTCATATCTACTATGCCTGAGATGACATCCATCGAAGACTTTAAGTTTGACGGCTTTGATCAGTTTGTTGACTTCTTGAAAAAGAGAGACTACAGCTATGAAAGTGAATCTGAAAAGATGTTGAACAGATTAATGGCGAAGGCGCAAGAAGAAAATTTTGAAATCACTGATGAGCTGAAAGATGCTGCTGAAAAAATCAATACCGTAAAGATTAAAGATATCACTAAGTACGAAGCTAAAATCTCTAGCTTGATCGAGAAAGAAATCGCTAGTCGTTTCTTTTACGAAAAAGGAAAGATCAAAATGGGTCTACGTAATGATGAGGAGATCAAAGAGGCGATTGACTTGATCAATGATCCTGCTAAGTATAATAGTTTATTGAAATAAGGTGCTAGTTCTGTTAGCTGTTAGCTGCTAGCTACTAGCTGTTAGCTACTAGCTGTTAGAATCAGAAAAAAAATCCGGATCCTTTAAGGGGGTTCGGATTTTTTTGTAGATGGGTGCAACTCTGACGCTCAACTTTAACGCTGGAAACCACCTGAGAAACCTGAGCTAAGCTTTAGTGCTCAAGACACCTAAGAAGGGCTTAGGTGTTTAACGAAACGTACTATGAAAGAGAACTAAAAACAAAAAGACCCTTCGAAGTTAATCGAAAGGTCTTTGTTTTTGGTGGTGCCTCCAGGAATCGAACCAGGGACACATGGATTTTCAGTCCATTGCTCTACCAACTGAGCTAAGGCACCAAAACCAGCTCTTTAGAAGCGACGCAAAAGTATGTTCTTTTTTTGTATTGCACAAGTATCGGAGCAAACTAATTACCAAGGTATCGCATTTAATCTATGGGTATATGTCGAATAAATTTGGGCTTTAGCTGATTTATCCTAAAATTGTGAAAGTCTTTGGCTTTTTTCAACGTTATTAGAGATATGAACAGATTAACAGATGTCGTAAAACACTTGATTATCATCAATGTGATCGTCTATGTGACCTTTACGCTTTTGCTCCCGCAGCTGCAACACTTTTCCATACTATACATGCCATGGGGCAGAGAAGATATGTTTGCACC
>CALJVI010000189.1 GCA_937974575.1 uncultured Saprospiraceae bacterium
TAGCTCTGAAACTTTGACAAAGAGTAGCTCAAAAGCAATCTCGCAAGCAACAGAAGCAGAAGTATATATAGCAAGTACCATTGCTGCCGAAAACAATAATCTAGATCATACTTACGCCGCTACAGAAACAAAAAATTACGCGAACTTTAATCGCAATTTTGTACCAAAAGGAAATGCAGTGGTGCCTAGTGGGACAGGGATATACGTGTATGATGAAAACAATGACAAGTACAAGAAAGAAGGTAACAATATAGTGAGCGAACCATACATTGCTCCAGCGAAAAATATCATTATCAATACTACTGCGGTAAGCGAACCATATACGATACCAGATCCAGTATATTCAAATAGTACAAATGCTTCCTATAATAATGCAGTAGTTAATAAGCCAGTAAGGAAGAGTGAATCACCTAGTACTAATTTGATAATGGGTACGACTTATAAAGTACAATTAATAGCTGTAGAATATCATAATCCTGAGCACCGTAGATACGATGGGATCAAAAATTTAGGGTTGAGTTTGAATACAGAATACATCAAGGGCAAAGGTTGGACTAGAGTACTTTTAGGATCCTTTAAGACAGAAGCTGAAGCTATGAGTGTACTAGACAACGCAAGATCTAGTGGATTCAAACGTGCTTATGTGGTGAAGTATAAAGATGGACAAAGAAAAGAAAGAATATAATCGAGTATAGACTCAGATCTAAAAAGGTGCCTTGCAATTGCTGCGAGGCACCTTTTTTTATGTATCTGCTAGTTGTGTCCCAAATCGAGAATTGAATCCCGCTATACCTTGCAGGCCACCCGTATGTATAGCTAAGATGCGGGTCCCTCGAGCAAAGAAGTCTTTTTGGATCATATCAAATAGCCCAAACATCATTTTGCCAGTATATATTGGATCGAGCGGGATTTCATGTATGGCATAGAATTCTGACATGAATGCGACCAGTTCACGATTGTGCTTTGCATATCCTCCAAAATGGTACTCTGTGATTAATTCATAATTGTAAAATACCTTCTGAAGATAATCTTCTGTGAGCCTGTTGATATCATTTTGGAGAAAATCTGCCTTCAGTGCTGGAAAGCCAAGTACTTTTTTATCTCCGTCCAAACCAAGGAGGATCCCGCTTATGGTGCCACCCGTGCCAACAGAGCAGGTGATGACATCAAAGGTATCCGTCTCTTCAGTGATAATTTCTGCGCACCCTTTTAGAGCAAGCATATTAGTACCTCCCTCAGGGATAAAGTAGGCCTCTGGAAAAAGGGATTCTAGCTCAGACCAATCTTTGCCTTGAGTATAATGCTTGTATTTCGAACGACTGACAAATTGTAAATCCATACCCTCGGCTTGCGCTTTAAGAAGGGTAGAGTTGAGCGAGGCTGTCCGTTCTCCACGTATGATACCTGTGGTCTTCAAGTCGAAAATGCGCCCTGCGCTTGCCAGCGCAGAGATGTGATTCGAGAATGCTCCACCAAAGGATACGATATGTTGATGACCCTCCTCTTTTGCAAAATCCAAGTTATACTTGAGTTTGCGCCATTTATTACCAGGAATTTCAGGAAAAAAAAGGTCTTCCCGTTTAATAAATACCTGTATACCTTTTTCTTCTAAAATACTACCGTTTAATTCCTGGATCAACACAAAATGGGTTATAAGTAACTAAAAATCAATGTATAGCGCATATTTTATTTCGTAATGTGTTTACTTTTACCTTATCTTTGACGTACACTATAATACCAAATACTTATTTCTGGCAAAGCTGGATCACACTATGAAACACTGTATCATGAAACAAGATAAAATTAAAATCAAAGGACTTAAGATTAAATCCATTGTAAAGCTTACTTCAAAAAGTACACAATCAAATCACAGCCCAAAAGGCGGTGGGTATACTTGGGTAGGTTGATCTCTATTAAGTAGACTATATTATACTATGGTCTGAAAGATTCAAAAAAAGTGGTGTTCATCGAACATCACTTTTTTTGTTTATACTTGTTGTATAATATCAAAATGTCCAAGTCAAAAAAAATGCCTAGCATAACTCATAGTGTATTTAATTTCAAGTGTCCTCGTTGTAGAGAGGGAGACCTGTTTGTAGCCAAGAGTAGTTTTAATTACAAAGAGCTAACAAAAATGCCTAAAAATTGTCCAGTTTGTGATCAAGTTTTCCTACCGGAACCAGGATTCTATTACGGAGCTATGTTTATATCTTATATCATTTGCGGATTTTGGTTTTTAGGCTTTGTAGGCATCTGTATCTTTGGTTTTGATTTATCAGTCAATACTTCCTTTGTCTTATTGGCTCTTATGGTAGCCGTCTTATTTGGTTGGATATTTAGAATATCGAGATCCATTTGGATTCATGTGAATGTAAAATACGATCCCAGTATATCAAAGAAGGCCTAATCACAAATCCTCTTGTTTTAAAACAGAATAACGAAAATGCACTTTGCTTCATACGCTTTTCTCTTTTTCAATTCTTACAGGATAAAAAAACATCATATGCTAGCAGCGAATGTATAACATATTGTATCTTAACCCTTACAAAGAAAACCAAGCTAAATATGAAAAATTTACTCTTTACCCTTTCCGTTGTTTTATGTATTGTAAGTCAGGCTTTTGGTCAGGCATGGACAGATGTTGGTCTTAAACTGGGGGGAGGTACAAGTTGGCTCATCGACAAAAATATTTTTGATGATAATACTTATGTTCATGATTTTAGCGGAGCTAACAATTTTGGAGCTAAGGCCAGTCTAAATTTAGGAACAAATCATAGTATCTCTTTTGAAGCGATGATCGCCAATATGAAGCAAAATTTTGACTATACATGGACCGGTGATGCCATGAACCAAATAGAGGGAACTAATGAAATAAAATGGACAAATCTCGATCTATATTTTCTATACAGATTTTATAGCCAAGGCGCTTTTTC
>CALJVI010000190.1 GCA_937974575.1 uncultured Saprospiraceae bacterium
TTTTAACTTAAGAAAATTTCATGGTGTACAAGAAGATGGAAAGAAGCAAAGCAGTCTAATAAAACACAAAGATTTTATCTTAGTTGCAGATAAAAAGATCTGTATTTTTAATGATAATAAATTGCCCAGCAAAAAGATTTCCGTTAATTATTTAATTCTAAATGAAGATACCAACTTGGATATAGGACAAATTCAGAAAGCGTATGAGTTCGATGTCCTGATCTTTGACAACAATCTCTCAAAAGAAAAATTGACCTCTTGGAAAAGATCGTGTGAGGCAAATAGCATCACCTATCACGACGTGAACAAAGAGGGTGCTTTTTATGAAGTATTTGATTAAACAGGGTCTACTTATTCAACCACTTAAACATCTCCTCCAACTCTTCCTTGTGATTTTCACACCAGGCATTGGCTACTGAATTGGAGCCATGCAGTATATAATAGCAATAAGATTCAAAGTGCTCACTTTGAGTAAGGCGATCATAAAACGGAGTGTAGAAGGCTGTCCAGATATCTCCTTTGGGGAGATTCAAAGCAGTAAGGCTTTCTAGGACAGTTCTAGTTGAATAAATAAAATGCATCTCCTTGGTCAACTGTGGCGTATCCTTATCGTACTTTGAAGCTGCTAGTAAGCTGATCATCAACTCTGTGGATTGATAGGGATTAGAAGCATTGTCGTTGATAACTATATTTATTTGCTTTCCATCTACCGGATCTACAGATACGTCTCCGCCCATTGTTTCTAGGAGAAGCTTGTATGCATTTTTAGCACGATCACTTTTAGGTTCCAATACTAGAAAGTAAAGTATAGGGAGTAGCGTCTTTACTACTTCTTCTTTTCTCTTTTGGGATAGTGCTAAATAGAGGTGACTGCTCGCATGAGAAGGATTGAGCTTGATCGCATTGGTCATCTGCTCCGCAGCAAGATCTAGTTCTACTTGCTTAAAATAGTTGATCCCTAGATTATAGTGCAATAGATAATGCCCTTCTGTTTCTCGGATTGCTTTTTTGAATAGTTTGATAGACTTCTTAGTCTTGCCTTGCATATCGAGTACATTGCCCTTGACCATATAGGCGGCGACCATCAATTCAGACTTTTGCTTGATTATTTTATTAGCATGCTTTACCGCTTCTTTGTTTTTTCCGATTTCAGAATAGGTCATCGCAAGTTCATAGTTCGCTAGTGTCGAATTTTTATCGATGCTCAATGCTTCCTTGTATTTACTGATTGCTTTATCGTAGTTCTTACTATCATGATGTGGAATTCCTTCTTTGACCAAGGCCAAAATTCTATCCTCATCGCTCTGACCAAATAGGTATATAGATGTGGCCAGAATCAGTATAATCAGTATGAGTTTTTGCATTATATTATAATTTTAGATCAAGTTACTATTTTTTATAGACCTTGAATAATTGATATTCTATTGCACTCCCGATAGAAGCGATATGCAGGGGGCTGGAATAGCATATAAAGGAAGAATACGTCACGGATGAGCGATCGAGCGAATACTAGCGGATGACGCCCTAACCAAGCCTATGCGCTAACCGCAATTATAACCGCAGCACTTTTTTGATCACCTGAGTATTATCCTCAAACTGGATGTATAGGTAGTATATACCCGGTACTTGCGGGAGTTGATAATGCCCCCCACGTAGTGAGAGTAAGGTATTCATCCCAGCATTATCGGTGCAACGCACAGTCGAAATAGCTTGCTCTGCCTTCAGCTTGATCTGACCATCATTGGTCGGATTGGGATAAACCAACACCTCTTGCAAAATAAGCTGATCCGTGGACACTTGATTGACAAATAGGTCCCTTATGGTATCGCCTACCATAAAAATGGGTTGATTATCATTGGCTTCAAACATAGATTTGAAGGTCTCTATTTCGGGGGTATTGGTATCCAACATGGGCTGTAACCAACGCGGAGGCAATGGCTGATAATGTACAGCAGCATGAACCTCTATCGCACCTGAATAAGCATGTAATGGAATCTGATATCGAACAATATCGCTACCTGATCCTTCTGTGCCATTGGTGACATTAAAATCCGTATCGCTTAAAGCATTACCGACAATGGTCACCGTATCATAGGTGCTGTGGCTCTTCTTGAATCCGAGTGGAGGAATACGATTGTCTTTGAGTCCTACATAGGCCTGCTCCAATAAGGTCGTAAATTTACCTTCGCTGTTGCCAGTAACAAACTCATAGATCTGTACTTGTTCTTCACTGTTGATCAGATTGTAATGGGGCTCAAATTCTGGATCCAAATTTCCCACTTCCCACTTATCATCAAAAGTACCACTTTGAAAAAGGGTATCGCCAGATGCGGTGCGTACCACAAACTGAAGGACGGCTCTACGGCTGGGATATCCAGAAGGAAACTTATGTCCAGCTCGATTGGTTATCTTCACTTCAAATGAAACAGAATCATTTTGGTTGCTGAGTAGCGTCATATCGAGATCTAGAGATCGTCGCTGGAGCATGTCCTCCGTAGCCGCAATAGTCTCGTCAAATGCCTCGTCTGTTGCGCTGATACCCAGAGCTTCTTTGTTGTCTTTCATGAGCTTGAGCATCGTCACATTGCCACCTACCAATTCATGCAATCCAAAAGGCGAACGGCCTTCGAGGAAAGCATAGTTTGCAGAAATTACGATAGAATCTTCGATACGCGGTATATGACAAGATTGGCATGTTTGCTTTTCTTCGCCTTTGGCGTAGCTAGAGTTGAGCCATTCGTGGTAAGTCGCTTGCTCTGCAAAAAAGTTATCGGTTTCATTCCCTTGAGTGTCGTAGCTTCTAGTAATCAGACTATGGCATCCGGCACATAAGCCTTCATCATTGATGTGCTCGCTATACTCGGGTTTGAAGCCTACAAAATCTGCCATCGGAGCAGCAAACGGAAATTCAAAAGGGCCATACATTGTGCGCGTCGTATCATATACCAACTTACCAGAAAATAAATCTCCAAGGTCAGTTTCTGACATTTGATGACAGGCGCCACAACTGACTCCATCCATACCTACTGTATCTATCAATAGATCGTGAATTCCGTATTTGCCTTTGCCTCGAATATTCTTGGTATAATGTCCTTGTGGAGCGTGGCATGAGGTACACTTGTCTTCTGTTTCGACCTGATGCTGCGGAAAGGTTGCTACCTCATGGCTCACCTTGGCGCGCCAAAAAGGATCTTTTGCGGAGTTGGCCATCATGCTGGTCTGCCAATCGTCAAATAGGTTTACATCATTGCCGTCCTTATCTATATAGGCGTTTTGCATGGGATCCTTGCCGTGACAACCGATACATGCTGTTCCTACAGGAAATATCAAATTACTATCCACAGGAGCATGTGCCGCCATCATAGCGAAGTGCTTTTTCTCCTGCTTTGTATGAAAGGAGCTCGCATTTTGTGTAAATGGGATCAAAGAAAACATCAGTATCAGGCTGAAAATTCCGCCACCGACTATGCCTATATGTATATGTCTATTCACGTATATGAATGAATCAATTAATGCATGCGGTCTCCTCGCACTTCTATGTCTTTTAATATTTTTGCTTCGTAATCTAGGAATTCTTGCCACCTAGACATCACCTTTTCTTCCTCACCATACTCCTTGGCGAGATCCAAAAACAAGCGATAATGTCCTGCTTCAGAAATCATAAACTTATGGTAAAACTCCTTGAGTTCATCATCCTTTAAATGCAGTGACAGCAGTCTAAATCTTTCACAGGAGCGTGCTTCGATCAAGGCATTGATTAATAACCTATCAATAAATCGATCATGGGCGTTTCCTCCTTTGAGTTGAAAATCTAGGAGCTTGTTTACATATACATCCTTACGCTGTATGCCAAGCTTGAGTCCCCGCTTATCTAACTCTGCAAGAACCATGCGGAAGTGTCCCCACTCTTCGGTGACGATGGGCGCCAATTCCCTAACCATACGTTCCCGTTCAGGATTTTTCTGAATCAAGGTGATACAACTGGTTGCTGCTTTCTGCTCGCAATAGGCATGATCTGTCAACACCTCCTCAAGACTCATTTCCGCCAGATTGACCCATCTAGGATCGGTCGGCAATTTGAGTCCTAGCATTTGCACACTATCTTTTTCACTTAACTCTGACATATTAATTTATTGTTCTAAACAGTTTAGTTGATTGATGAGAAAATCCGTTTCATAAATGGTATAATCCTCATACCCTGTACTCCACACCAATCTTACCTTGTCGATATCTATCTTGGACAAGGTTTTGACATGTTCGCTGGGGATCAAATATTGAGCCTTATAGAGTACTGTCTTTTTGAGCGGATCCAAGAATCCATAATCGGTTTTATTATTATAAAGGCTCACCGTCGTTCCGTCCACCAAACGTATAGAAAGCAGTCCTTGCTTTTCGATACTTCCATAGCTCTTTTGTGCTGTCTCTGAAGATACCAATACCTCAATACATACAAATTTGTATCCACCTGCTACAGCACTTAAGTAGGCATCACATTGGATCATATCCCCTTCTAAAAAGTAAGGTCTCATTTTTTTGCTGGTAAAAGAAAAGAAAGGACTAGGTGCAAGGTCGGTGCGCTTTTTACCACTGAAACTATCCTTTCCTTTAAATGCTATGGTACAATTTGGGATAGCTGCTTTCGCAGCATCTGGCTTTGCACTTGGATAGGATACTGCATATGCTAAGGTAGATGCAGTATCAGCTGAGTCATCCATCTCATAGCTTTCATCGTCTATTTGCACTGTACTTTTAGTAGCTTTGGATCTTCCTGACTTGGTTCCTTTTTTTGATTTTTTCTTACTTTCTGCGACTACCAATGACTCATCTTCGAAAGTAGGGACTAGCTTGTAGTCTTTATTATATTTACGCGCTAATTTGGCATACAACTTAGCATTAGGTTCTTTCTTTTGCAAAGCTTCATAAGCTCTGCGCTGTTTGAGAAGGACCTTATTTTGGGTACGCGCCATTTTCAATTGCAATTTTGCTTCTTTATATTTTGCATCGACACTTTTAATTCTGGCTTTACTCAATTTTCTTTTCTTCGCCAACTTCAATTCTTTATCGTATTTGATCGCTGCAAAATTGGCTACCCGCTCTTTCTCTAGAGCAATATTTTGCTTGTCCCTGATACTGATTATTTCTTTGCGAATCACATTTGCATAATTTACAGAACCAGCAGGAAGTTTCGTGTCGACCTTTTTCTTCCCTTTTTTAGCTTTAGCGTAATCTTTGGAAGGCTTACTTTTCTTCGTTTTCGAACTGCCCTTTTTCGACTTTTTGGACTGCTTAGCGATACTTGATTTTTTTTCCTTCTTCGCTTTTACCTTAGGACTTTTTGGTGTTTTTACTTTTGATTTGGATGCTTTGGCTACTTTGTCCTTCTTGATTTTTTTAGACTTTGTTTTCGTTTTAGCCTTTTTATCCTCCTCTTTGTAGAGATCACTTTCTTTCAATAAGGCAACGTCATCGGCATCATCAGCGTCAAAATACCGCCAAGAACCATCTTCATAAATAATTATCTTTTCTCCCTGATGATTTAGGCTGACGGACTGTGCAGACACAACCTGCATTTGACATAGACAGAAAAAAGCCAATACCGCTAAGTACTTTCCTATTGTATAAATGATGTTTGAATTCAAATCTTAGAATTTATTGTGAATCGGAAATACAAGTTGGAGATAAAACGATAAAAAATAGTCTTATATGATGTTTACAAGGACAATTTTTACAGTCAATTACGCTCTCTTTACCTTCGTAAAAATACACATAAATCCAATGAAAGGATTTAATCCAGAGCAATTATATGATGCTTTTTTAGTATTTATTAGGCAGTTTGGTGTTAATTTGCAACATAAGCTCAGATAACAATATATGATTCGTAGTATTTCAACCCCCAGTCTACTCGCTATTTTTTGCCTATTTTCTATAATCTGCTGTCAATCAGACCAAAGCGCATCCTATATGAAAAAGGGAGAATTCAATTATCCGATCACAAGCCAACTAGATACCAGTGATATTTTTTTTGGAGATTCCATCCCTGACCCATACAAATGGCTAGAAGATGATCGCAGTCCTGAAACAGAAAAATGGGTAGAAAGTCAAAATAGATTTACCTATTCTTATATCGACAAACTCCCTCAAAGAGAAGTGATCAAGAACCGCCTCGAAGAGATGTGGGCCTATGAGAGATATGGCAACCCGATCAAAAAGGGAGAATATTACTATTATCTAAAAAATGATGGCCTCCAAAATCAGGATATTCTGTATCGCCAAAAAGGCCTTCAAGGAGCGCCCTCTGTAGTCCTCAATCCAAATACCTTTTCGAGTGATGGTACAACCTCCTTAGGGAGCTTCACCTTTAGTGCCGATGGCAATTATCTCGCCTTTCAAAAATCTGTGAGTGGATCTGACTGGCATGATATCCATGTCCTAGATCTAAAATCAGGCAAAGAACTGAAAGATAAAATATCTTGGGTGAAATTTTCGGAAGTGAGTTGGGTAGAAGATGGTTTTTACTATGCTAAATATCCAGAACCAAAATCTGGCTCTGAAGGAACCATCAAAGCAAGCAACCAGACGGTGTATTTTCACAAATTGGGCACAGATCCCAAAGAAGATAACATTGTGTACCTTGACAGAGAAAACCCAAACTTGGGCTTTATCATCAACGCTACTGCTGATAATCAATACTTAATTCTTGAGAGCTGGGAAAGCACCAGTGGCAATGCTCTTTCTATCAAATCCAACGCTAATCCGAAGGAAGGATTTCGAAAGCTGATTCATGATTTTGATTTTGACTTCAAATATATTGGACATAAAGGAAATGACTTATTTTTCCTCACAAATGCAGAAGCCAAAAATAAAAAAATAATAAGTCTAGACGCTCGCAAAATCAACAAGCCAACATGGAAAACAGTGGTCCCTGATGGCGAGGATGTCATCGCCAATGCACATATGTATGGCGAACATCTGGTACTCAACTACATCAAAGATGCCTCTAGCCAACTCAAGATCTTTGGTCTCGATGGCAAGTTCAAACATGAAGTAAAGCTCCCTGGTATCGGTACCGTCCAAGCCGTATCTGGTAACAAAAAAGACAATGAGGCTTTCTTTTCATTCACTTCATTTACCCAACCTGTTTCTATTTACAAATTAGATATTGAAAAGGGGCAGGCTACTGCATACAAGAAGCCTAAAGTCGCCTTTGATTCTGACCAATACATCACTGACCAGATATGGTATACGAGTAAAGATGGGACAAAAGTCCCCATGTTTGTCTCGCATAAAAAAGGACTTAAACTGGATGGCAATCGTCCTACCATGCTGTATGGATACGGTGGTTTTGACATCTCCATACTTCCTAGTTTCAATACCAGCAGATTATCCATGGCTCCGATCATTATGGAAAACGACGGTGTATTTGTAGTGGCCAATATACGTGGTGGTGGCGAGTTTGGTAGTGCCTGGCATAAAGCCGGAACTAAAGAAAATAAGCAAAATGTCTTTGATGATTTCATAGGCGCAGCGGAGCATCTAATAACGAAAAACTATACTTCATCCGAAAAATTGGCTGCATATGGAAGGTCCAATGGTGGTCTTTTGATCGGTGCGTGTGTTACGCAGCGACCAGATCTATTTAAGGTGGCCTTGCCCGCAGTGGGTGTCTTGGACATGCTACATTATGAGCAGTACACCATAGGCTGGGCATGGGCGAGCGACTACGGATCTGTAAAGGAAGAGAAGGCATATCGCTATCTCAAAGCATACTCCCCTGTACACAATGCTAAACCTGCGGACTATCCTGCTACTTTAATTACTACTGCTGATCACGATGATCGGGTCGTACCGGCCCATTCTTTTAAGTTTGCTGCTGCGATGCAAGAGGCCCAAACAGGTGAAGCCCCCGTAATGATCCGCATAGGAAAAAGTGCTGGGCATGGAGACGGTAAATCTACAGAAGAAAAGATAAATGAAGCAGCAGATGTACTATCATTTACGTTTAACAATTTTGGGATAGACTTATCTAAACCATTAAATAAATAGGACATAAAATCAAAAACCACCATGGTTCTGCACAGAGTAGAAGAATTTCAAATTTCAGAAGCACTACATACAAAGATCCAATCTTTGCTTCAAGTTTCATTTGAGTCCTACCCTATTGCACAAGATTTTTTGCACCAAAAACCTGCTTTCAGATACTTACTTTTGGATGACAAAACGCTCGTTGGACACCTAGCGGTCGACTATCGCATCATCCAGCTCGATGGGCAGCCGATCTCTATATTCGGCATCACCGATCTGTGTGTACATCCAGATCATCAGCACCGTCAGGCAGCCTCCAAACTCATAAAAGCGCTGGAGGAACTTGCGCTAAAACATAAAGTAGAAGCCCTAGTTCTATTTTCCAATATGTTTTCCTTTTACGAAAAACTGGGCTTCCAAAAACAAAACAATAAGTGTAGATGGCTTATGATCCAGAATCATGTCAGCCTTGGGGTGGCGCGTCGCTCTCTGGAAGACTGCCTCATGGTCAAGATGCTGGCAGATAAAGCATGGTCCGAGGAGAAAGAACTCGATCTTTTGGGGCACGTTTTTTAGTACCCGTTTTTTATTTTTTATTTGGCTGTGCCTCCTATTCCGTTAGCACTACATAGGAGTCGGGCTATGCAGGGATTCCGCATTCGCTCCTGTACTGCGCCTGTCAAAAAAAAACAGGCTTGCACCTGAGACTGAAAAAGTCTCAGCCCTTTCTATCCCTCACAGAAAAATTCTCCTTTTATGGTTTTTGTTTTATTAAAAGCTCATTGGGCACCTCTATTAACTATATGAAGGATTGTGGGCTATTTGGAAAATTCAAAGTTGATATAGTCTATCATCAAATTCCCTCTGGTATAAATCGAGTCATTTGGAAAGTAAGCTTCCAATGATATATGATTCATATCTGCACGAGTAGGCGTAAATTCAATGATATATTCTTTCCATTCTTCATGATCTATTGCTGTTGTTTCAAATAACAATTCATCCGTAGAACACATCTCTAATCCACCCCAAACACTTAACATTGTACTATTTGCGTAGCTTACATAATTGGGCCAAAAAATTTCCGCTTTATTCTTCTTATTTCTTTTCTTCTTTTTGGGAAGAGTTTCAACTACTGGACCATCAAAAACATTGGATGGAGATTCATATATATTGGACTTTGCCAAATAAATAGAAAACTGATACACGCTGTCTTTTTTGAGAGGTTCATCCAATTCTTGACATATTTCCTTCATAAGATCCATCTACTCTCGTCACCATGCCTATAAAAGATTCTCCATCATAGGGTTGGAGGATAACTTTGAAAGATCCTGGCTGAATATCATATGGGGACACAAAACTATTCTCAGGATCAATACAGTTTATCCAGTGCATGCTCATTTGGATGCTATCGCTTACTGATGTTTTAGGTTCTCCCTCGAATGATGGATTCTTGAAATTTATTGGCAGCTGTGCTTTGAAAGAACTACAGACAGTGAGCATGAAGATAAAAAATAGGTACCTACTCATAATTCAGTTTTTGCTAAAAAAATCTAAAATACACTATTATACTCTATTCTGTGATAATATCTTAACTGACTATTCGCGTATTGGGTGGTGGAATGAGTTTCTAGATCTATCCTTAGCAGCTCTTTGGTTGACGCCTGTCCGACTCAAAGAGGCGGGAAACTATCCGTTTGCTGGGTGGTATTGGTACTCCTTCAAATAGTCAATAGAGGAGCTCAGAAATAATAATCAAACCTGGATAGCCTGCCCCGTACTTTCTTCGGGGAAGGGTGACAAGATTGTAGAAATAAAT
The DNA here is from genome assembly GCA_937974575.1 of uncultured Saprospiraceae bacterium. Lineage (GTDB taxonomy): Bacteria > Bacteroidota > Bacteroidia > Chitinophagales > Saprospiraceae > JALZVN01. The sequence goes on from CALJVI010000190.1 coordinate 9,839, forward strand.
GCACAACAGATGATTCCAAACCCTGGAAGGCCTGGAAGGGTGACATGATTGTAGAAATAAATTCATAACAAATGATTCCTAACCCTGGAAGTGTGACATGATTGTAGAAATAAATGCATAACACATGATTCCTAACCCTGGAAGGGTGACATGATTGTAGAAATAAATGCATAACATATGATTCCTAACCCTGGAAGGGTGACATGATTTCAACACAACTAAAAATAAATTATACCCAGATTTTTTCTCAGCTCTAAGAGTTGAACATCGCCAGAGATAAATTCGACTACCCAATGTCCGTAAATAAAATATCACCTCACAACTGGAGAGGAGGTCAAAATCCAAGTATGGGCTAGGGATGGGAATGATGGCTCTGCTAGGGGCCGACAGTAGCTCTTGCGGATAGTCGGTACCTAGCAGAGCCAGTCCGAAGTAGCGCAGCGGATGAAGGACGGGAGTGAAACGGACTCATGGACAGCCCGACCCAGTGAGCGTATCCGTCCAGTATGCACATTGTGCGATACTGGACGGATACGCTCGCTGGGGAGACCCCAAAAAAGAAAAATAATATGGCTTATCTATAGCGTTTTGTGTACTTTTGGGGGCATTAAAAAATAAGATATGAAAGAAGTACAAGCATATTTAAAGAAAAACAAAAAGAGACATCTTGACGAATTGATCGACTTGCTCAAAGTACCGTCTGTGAGTGCAGATCCGGCTTACAAAAAAGATGTAGCCAAGACGGCTAAGATGATCGCTGATTTCTTAAAAAAGGCAGGTGCGAAGAAGGTAGAGGTTTGTAAGACCAAGGGTCACCCTATCGTATATGGGGAGCGTATCGTAGACAAAAAATTGCCGACGGTATTGGTGTATGGGCATTATGATGTGCAGCCTGCAGATCCAGTAGAGCTATGGGATTCACCGCCATTTGAGCCAGTGATCAAGAAGACGAAGATCCATCCTCAAGGAGCGATCTTTGCACGTGGAGCATGCGATGATAAGGGCCAGATGTTTATGCATATCAAGGCTTTTGAAGCGATGGTCGCAAATGATAGCTTGCACTGTAATGTCAAGTTTATGATAGAGGGCGAAGAGGAAGTTGGCTCTGTAAATCTGAATGAATTTTGCAAGAAAAATAAAAAGAAACTGGCTTGTGATGTAGTACTTGTATCCGATACAGGTGTGATTTCCAATAAGCAACCTTCTATCACGATCGGTCTCAGAGGACTGAGCTATGTAGAGGTAGAAGTAACGGGGCCAAAGAAGGATTTGCACTCTGGTTTGTTTGGAGGAGCAGTAGCCAACCCGATCAATATCTTGTCAAAGATGATCGCTTCGCTACAGGATAAAAATAATAAGATTGCGATTCCTGGTTTTTATGATGATGTGTTGCGTGTATCCAAAAAGGATAGAACAGAAATGAATAAGGCGCCTTTTAGTATGGCGGCATACAAGCGCAACTTGGATGTAAAAGATGTCCATGGTGAAAAAGGGTACACTACTTTGGAGCGTGCTTCTATCAGACCTACTCTAGACGTAAATGGAATATGGGGAGGATACATAGGAGAAGGTGCCAAAACGGTATTGCCCTCAAAAGCTTATGCTAAAATAAGTATGCGTCTGGTTCCAAATCAGGATCCTGACAAGATTACAAAATTGTTTCAAAAGCATTTTCAATCTCTAGCACCAAAATCTGTAAAAGTGAAGGTAACGCCTCATCACGGTGGAGAGCCTGCACTGACTCCAACAGATACACCAGAATATAAGGCTGCGTTTTTGGCGATGAAACAGACTTATAAAAAGAATCCTATTCCTGTGCGAAGTGGAGGTTCTATTCCGATCGTATCCTTGTTTGAGAAGGTACTCGGAATAAAGACGGTACTAATGGGTTTTGGCCTTGACAGTGACGACATCCATTCTCCAAATGAGCACTACGGATTGTTTAACTACTACAGAGGTATTGAAACGATTCCATATTTCTATGAGCACTATGCAGCGCTTAAAAGCAAAAAATAAACTATGGCTACTCTAATAGCAAATACCATCATAAACGAAATCAAATCAGCTACTGCACAAGCAGTAGCTGATTTGTATGGAACCACTTTTGAGGATTCTAAAATAAATGTAGCTACCACACGCAAAGGTATGGAGGGCGATTATACGGTAGTCGTATTCCCCTTCACTAAAGCTGCTGGTAAAAGCCCTGCCGAAGTAGGTGAAGAGCTAGGTGCAAAAATCGTAGACTCTAATCCACATGTCAGTGGGTACAATGTCATCAAAGGCTTTTTGAATCTAAAGGTAGCTGATGCATACTGGCTAGACCTATTGGGTCAAATCGCCAACAATAAAGGCTTTGATAATAATCCCAGCAAGGACGAAACGGTAGTGGTAGAGTTTTCATCTCCCAATACAAATAAGCCATTGCACTTGGGACACATCAGAAACATCCTTCTAGGATGGTCTGTATCAAAGATATTGGACGCAGATGGCTATGATGTAAAAAAAGTGCAAATCGTAAATGATCGTGGTATTGCTATATGTAGATCTATGTTGGCTTGGCAGCGATTTGGCAATGGAGAAACTCCTGAGTCTGCTGGCATCAAAGGAGATCACCTAGTCGGCAAATACTATGTGAAATTTGCAAGTGCGCTGAAAGAAGAATATGCTGCTTGGCAAACAACAGATGAAGCCACGACTGTCTTTGAATCCCGTCCAGAAAAGCACGCTGCTCTAGACAAAGAGGCTTACTTCAAAGAATATAAAAACGACTATTTTAATAATAACAGTCCGCTCGGCGCAGAAGCAAAGGCGATGCTGATTGCCTGGGAAGCGGAGGATCCTGCTGTACGTGAGCTCTGGAAAAAAATGAACAGCTGGGTGTTAGCAGGTTTTGATAAAACCTACGCAACGCTCGGTGTAGACTTTACGAAGCTATACTTTGAGTCGGATACTTATCTTCTTGGAAAGGAAATCATCGCTGAGGGTCTAAGCAAAGACATTTTGCAACAAGACGGTAAGCGGGTTTTGATCGACCTTGAAAATATAGGTCTTGCAAAAAAGACGATTATCAAGAGTGATGGTACTTCTACCTATACTTCACAAGATTTGGGTACTGCACAACTGCGTTGGGATGACTTTGCTGCAACAAAGATGATCTATGTAGTAGGTGATGAACAAATCGCTCACTTCCAAGGTGTATTTGAAATCCTGAAGCGCATGGATGCTCCCTTTGCAGAGGGTCTATTTCATCTGGCTTATGGGATGGTCGACTTACCTACCGGTAAGATGAAGTCTCGTGAAGGAAACGTAGTTGATGCTGATGATCTGGTTGAGGAAGTAAAATCTCTCGCACGCAAAAATCTTACTGATCGAGGTGAACTGGAAGTGTTATCTACAGAAGAAAAAGAGAATATTGTCCACCGTATCGCTCTTGGTGCATTAAAGTATTATATTCTAAAAGTAAACCCTACACGTCGCATGGTTTTCAATCCTGAAGAGTCCTTAGACATGCAAGGAGATACAGGGCCATACATTCAAAATGCCTACGTACGTATTCAGTCTATCCTTAGAAGAGCGAATCCTGATGGCGAGACATTGGCCTACAACTACCCTACTCTTGCTCCTGTGGAGAAAGAGTTGATTATGCTTTTGTCCAGTTTCCCTAAGGTAGTCAGTAG
>CALJVI010000191.1 GCA_937974575.1 uncultured Saprospiraceae bacterium
GCACCGCCGACATATTGTGCTCCAAGTTCGTTGGCAGCATTGATATAAGACTTTGATTGGCTGGAGGTGCCGTTACTCTTCTTCTTTTGTGAAGCGTTTGCGAGACCATTGTTGATGGCCCAGGCGGTAGCAGATTTGCAGGTGATCAAAATACCTCCTCGCTCTACCCATGATTTTAGCGCTGAAGCATTTGGCCTAGCTCCGTTTACTAAAATGACAGTATTGTATTGAAGTAGGCTCTTGGTGTTTATTCGATGGGATTCTACTAGAGATACGGGGATATTATATGTTTGATCTAGTAGATGCCAAACTTCACCAGCATCATAAGAAGTGACTGAGCCTTCTACGACTAAGGCTACCTTTGGCATGTCGATAGATTTAATAGAAGGGCTGCCGAGATCAACCCCAACAGATGTAAAGCCAGTCTCGATAGGGTAGACTTCGATATGGGTGTTTTTCAAATTTCTTTTGAGCAATTCGTGAATTTCTGTTGCTGTGAGGTGTTGATTTTGGATAGGTACGATAATGCTGCCATATGTAAACTCAACCGTCTTGTCTGCTATTTGCATACTAAATGGTTTGGCAGCGACCTTTGTGCGAAGTCCACTTTTTTGTATGGCATATAGAAACTTAGGGCTATAGTAGTCGTCCCACTTAAAGACATATCCATAGTTGCTTTTACCCATCATTTTTCCTATAGAAACAGAGGTGTTTTTTACCCGTTCCGAGTCTTTCCATGTAAGCCCAGATTTTTTACTTGTTTTTAGATTGAAGGCAAGAGGCATAGTCCAAGTGGATACATCATAAAATAGGCTATCTCTAAAGGTGGTATTTTTTTCGAAGATGGTTTCGATCAATCGATGCTGTGCTTGCTCAAGGGGGACAACATATTTATCATTAGACTTTTTATACACTTTGATTTGATGCTTAAGAAGCAAGTCGACAAATTTTTCTAATCTAGATTGGTCATGTTTTTCTTCTATCAGATAGGCTTGTGTAGAAGGGGCTTTGGTTTTGTAAAAATTAGTTTGGAAGGATTTTAAATCCTTGCGAAGGGCATATCCTGCTTTTTGTGTGCTTAAAGAAGTAGCCACTTGGTTGCGTATGGTAAATGGAAAACTCATGATTCCATTTTTAGTTTGGCGTAGATGACCTCTTGAGCTGGCTTGTTCAAATAAGATACCTACACATCCATTTACGTCTGGGTAGGTAGAGCCTTTGCCGTAATAGAAATCGTCAAAAGATTCTTGGCTATAATACATAGAGCCTAGTTTGTCCAATTCTGCAGCATGATACTTTGCAATCTCCAGCGTAAGGTCTTGGTTTTTTTGTGGAGTGATAGGGTTGGTTCTTGAAGGAATACCAGGTTGGAAGAAGAAGCTATTGTCAGACCCCATTTCATGATGATCTGTCAGAATGTTGGGCTTCCAAGTATGAAACATTTCTAGCCTACCAATACTTTCCGGATGGACCAAGGGTAACCAGTCCCGGTTGAGATCAAACCAATAATGATTGGTACGTCCTCCAGGCCATGCTTCGTCAAATTCTCTAGCTTGTGTATCTGGGTTGAGGGTTTTGCTTTTGTGTGTATTGGCCCATGAGGCAAAACGATTGAGGCCGTCTGGATTGAAAACAGGATCTACAATCACTACTGCTTCTTTGAGCAAGTCAATAACCTCGGTGCTCTGAGCAGCAGCTAAGTAATATGCAATGAGTACTGCTGCATTTGCTCCACTAGATTCATTGCCATGTATGCTGTATCCTTGGTATATCACTACGGGTCTATCAGCAGCTCCTTTGCCTGTAATTATTTTGGTTTGATCGGCTTTGATTTGATCAATATTTTTGTGATTCTCTGGAGAGGTGAATATCATTCCCATTAATGGGCGTCCCTCATGAGAGCGTGCATATTGCTCTATGTATACTCGATCAGATTTTTCGGCAAGATGCTTCATGTATCCTTGCAAAAGATCATGACTGATATGCCAGTCTCCAATCTGCCAGCCAAGGTATTCTTTTGGAGTAGGGATGCTTTGGTCATATTCTATATCTGGAAGGTAGTAGGTGAGTGGGTGGTCTTGTGCACTTATCTTTGAGGCTAAGAAAAGAACGAATAAAACCTTTAGCAGACGGGTCATATTTTTTTATTGTGAAGTTAATATTTTATCCCTTTTTATGGGCATTAAATATTGAATACTTCCGCTAAATGAATGGATTCATTAATGGGTGAAAATTTTGTGTGAGGGATAGTAGAGATACGACGACAGGAGTAGTCCGTGCAGTAGGTCTGTGCGTTGGCTGAAGGACCAAAGCGAACGCGGAGTCTCGGATAGCCCGACCCGAAGTGAAGCCTTTTTTTTAAGGCTGAGCAAAGGGGCACACCCAAAACAAAAAAAAAGAATCCAAACAAAATTGCTTGGATTCTTTCTAACATGTAAACCTAAAATATTAATCGATTTTTCAGTTATCGTGTGATAACCATTTTCTTTGTTTGCGTTTCGTTCCCTTGTTGAAGGGTGTACATGTATATCCCTGGTGCTAGATTAGAAGCTGTGTATTCATGCTGATGCCAGCCTTGTGGATAACTTTCAGAATGATGGTAAATTTCTTTTCCAGCAAAGTCATAGATGTGTATTTTAGCTACACCTGCATGATGTAAATAAAATGGAATCAATGTACTTTTTGTAAACGGATTGGGCACATTTTGCTCCAGTATATTTACGGTAGAAATGGAACTCTGGTTCATAGATTCCAGTTTAATTTTATTTTTTATCCCACTATTTGAAAATTGAACTGCTGGCGTAATGGGATCGAGTTTTAGGACCTCGCTTAACAAAATAGATTGATCTGATTTGATACGGAGTTGGAGTAGGCGTCTTGGTAACTCTTCATCATATCGGGTCCAAGCAAAATGTACTCGACCATCTATATGGTTATAATTTTTTTGCATACTTGCATCAGTTTCAATTCCTATAAGATCTGCATTTTCTGTACCCATCGCGAATTGGATGGAAGCCAAATTATCTATGTCCTCGGTGTAGATATTGACTAATGTTTCTTCTCCTGGTGACAGGCGCAGATCTTCAAAGCTAAGTAGTATACTACTGCTAGATCTCGATATAATGTCCTGAGTAAGTGAAGCTGGAATAGTGCCATCAATATCACCCATCTTGATACTTATAAAGTCTAAGTCTATCATTGTCTCTTCTACTGAAGCACAGAAGTGGGCTTCTGAAAAGTTTTCTGCAAGTGGGTTTTCTGGATTTGAAAACTGGTAGTTGGCTTCTACAAATCTATAAGAAGGGCAGACGCCAAAAGAAGTAGTTTGATATAATATAAGACTTCTGATCTCTACCAAATCAAATAAATTGATAGCCCCATTCATGTCTACATCAGCTGCGATGTGTTGGTACGGATTTGTGAATTTTTTCGTTTGTAAAATGTGTTGCATCACAAGTACTAAATCATATGCACTAACTCCTACTGGGTGATTGGTGTCGTTTTCTGGACGCACTTGACAAGCACTACCGATAGGTAAGTTGTCAAAAGCATAAATCCCAAACTGATCTGTGATTTCATTTTTGCTTTCCGATTCTGTAAGATGCATTTGGACATCGGGCATAGCAGTTCCGTTGACGCTAAATACTTTTCCTGCGACGGTTGCTTCCATTGATGTTGATCCACAGCGTGTGTCTGGATCTATAAGGTTGATCATGTTGGAGCAAATAGTATTGCTGTCATCTGTCGAAGTGATTTGTATGGCAAATTGATTTGCACCTAAGTTGTTGCAATCCAAGAGTAGATTACTTCCGATAACTTGTGTAAAGTTGGAAGGGTTCACAAAGGTGATGGAGGAAATGTTGGGATCATTGATGATATTGGGATCATTGAGTATAGACGAGGCTTCTACCAATAGTAGTCCGTTTTCTCCAATCTCAAGTGTGACACTTCTACATAAGCTAGAAGGAGAAAAATCAAATACCGAAATTTTTAAATCCTGAGATAAACTATTGCCACAGTCATCAGTAGCACTAAATGAAATGGTATGTACTCCAAGAGGGTAGACGCCACTTGCATTATTTCCATCTACAAAGATGTTGGGTTCTTCAGCTTGGTCTCCATCGCTGAAGTAGTCAATAACAAAATTGACATCATTGCTATCTGAACAATCGTCTAAAACACTTGCATCTATCACCTCTACCTGCACGCTTTCGCCGCTAAATATAGTCACATCCTGATCTTGAGGGAAGGTAGAAAAGAATGGTGCTTGATTATCTTTAATGCTTAGGTTTTGAACCAAGGTACTTGCATTTCCGCAATCATCCGTAGCTGTAAATGTTCTTATTACTATGGCGTTGCATTTGTCACCTGTAGTATCTCTTGATTCATTGATGAGGATATCTGCGTCGCAATTGTCGATAACCGTAAAGTCAATAACAGGGAATTCTTGGCTGCATGAAATAGTTAAGTTCTCTATTAAATTTGATGCTGTTAAACTTGGAGCCGAATTGTCAACAATAGTCAAAACGATGGTATCTAAAGTAGCGTTTCCGCAGTCATCAGCCACTGTATAAACTCTCGTTACTATTTCTTCATTTGGACAATCGCCAGGGATGCTAGTATCTACAAAATCAATACTCAGATTATTGTCACAATTGTCAATGGCCCCCAAATCAAATGCAGGAATTGGAAATTGACATGGTATAGTAAGGTCGTTGGTCTGTCCTCTAATGATAGGTGGAACATTGTCCACAAAATGAAATAATTGTACTGCATTGGTTGTATTGCTGCACTGATCCGTTAAGGTGTATGTCCTGAAAACGAGCATCTCATTTGGACATTCTCCAGGTACTGTGTCTTGGGAGAAAGTGATCGTTGGGCTGTCGTCACATGCGTCAATAAATGATGGGAAATTTACATCGATTTCTTCATCGCAATTGATGGTTTGGTCTGCAGGAAAATCCACGAACGTAGGCCCTTGATTATCGATAAGACGTATGCTTTGGCTGAAGGAATTGCTGTTTCCACAGCCGTCAGTAGCTGTATAAGTTTTAGTGATAACCCTCAATGCTGGGCAGGTACTACTGATGTCTGTAGTGGAGGTATCAATAACCAAATCACTGTCACATAGATCCGTGATTGTAGGCGCTATAAAATCGGGAATAGCATCATTGCAGTTGATGGTGATTTCCGCTGGCGCGCCGGAGAATTGGGGTAGTGTGGTGTCATTGAGTAGAGTCACTTTTGTAGTTTGGCTTACTCGTTCTTCTGTGCAAAGATTGAGCACTTCCCATGTACGTTTGAAGCTTTGCATACAGTCGCCATTATCTACATCTTCATCTGTGAAGTAGAATCCAAATTTGCCACAGTTATCTTCAACAGTGGGCTTTCCTATCTCATCATTTTTGTCTACACAGACTAGGGTGATATCCTCTGAAAAAGTGACTATTGGTGCAGTATTGTCAACTAGTGTAATAGTTTGTGTACAGGTGCTTGAGCTGTTGGAGTTGTCTGTAGCTATAAAGGTTCTTATGATCTCTCCAATGTTGCATTCATTTAGATTGTTGACATCTGTATAGTTGATTTGAAAAGTACAGTTGTCTTCAGCACTTGGAAATCCTGTCAGTGCTGTATCATTTATATTGGCATCACAACTGAGCACAATATCTTGGGCGCAATTTGTGATAATAGGTGGCAGTTTGTCAAAGACGTCAACAGATACGGTACAGTGATTTTGAAGACCATTGAGATCGGTTACTTGCATTTGCACCATCAATGTCTGTCCCACTTGAGCACATGACAATGAAATACAATCTGTATAGTCTACGTCTCCTACTAATCTAATTTCTCTACTGACTAGCTCGCAGTTGTCATAGCTGCCACTATCTAGATCCTCTGCACATATCATACTAGCTTGACTTTGACCAATACCTACTGTGGTGTTTAAGTCACAAACGGCAACAGGAATAATATTGTCTATGATGCTTATTGTTACAGGGCATTGGTTTGTATTGCCACAATCATCTGCGGCGGTATAGGTCGCTGTATATTCTCCGATAGGTACATTCATAAATGGGCCTTCACCAGTCCCAAACTCCCAGTCTATACTTACTGTAGTATGCTCGCTGCAATCATCTGTTGCAGTTGCAATTGGAAGGGTAACTGTTGCATCACAAGAATTTTCATTTGCACCAAATGTTATAGCATCAGGGCAATTTATTTCGGGACCAGTACTATCTTTTACAATAATGATTTGTGTATCATTCTCTTCTCCACCACTGCACCAATCCTTTACAGTCCACCTCCTTACGATCTTGGTAGTTCCAGAACAAACGGCTGTTTCACTGTCTTCATATAGTATTATAAAATTGCATTGACTTCCACTGATCATAGTTGAAATAGAAGGCCCTCCTGTATGGCTAGGATCTGTATTTGCATTTTTACAATCTATAGTAATTTCATCAGGAAACGTTAAACCCGATAATGTGGGACGAATGATATTTATCGTTTGTACGCAGCTACTACTATTGCCTTCTGTATCAGTAGCTATCCAAGTACGTTGTATTGTGCTTAAGTAATTTGCATTGCTGCATTCGTAATCTATCAGTTGGTCAAATGAGCTCAGACTAGGGTTGGGGTCGCAATTGTCAATTACTTGAGGTGTTCCTACTCCTGCTGGAGAGCTGTCAGCGCTGCAAGCTATATCCGTATCAGTGCATGTGATTACGGGCCCTGTTTTGTCTTCGACGAGTATGTTGCCCGTACAGGCTAAGCCTGTAGAGATATGGGTCAATGTATATTCTAATAGTTGGCCAGAATAAGAGCAGCTAATTTGATTGCCTAATGATAGTCCCTCTTTCGATATAGAGACCGCATAGTCGTCAACACATAGGTCGGCAATTTCTTCGGCTAGCATATATGGCTGTACGCTTAGCACCCCATTGGGTATACTAAGGTTTACTTGATCATTACATGCCACCACTGGATTGATGCTTATGCTCTGGGTTGCAGTAGTCGTGGTGTTGCCAAGGCAATCCAATACTGACCAGTTGATGGTATAGGTTCCAATAGGATTCCCAGCAGGGATATCCAATTGGCCGTCCAAAAGACTCACTGCAAATAGTGGGCTAGGAGGGTTTGCCAAAGCGGGTAGTATAACATAGGATACTACAGTCGCATCACATCCGAGACTTATTAGAGGCAGATCTATCGAAAATGCGGGTGCTGTGCAGTCGGCTTGGTTTGCGGTAACACTTACGGTATTGTTTGGTGTTATATTGCAGCATGATTTTGTGATAGTGATATCCCACTCTTTCCAATCGGCAAGACAACTATGGGAAAAAGCCTGTACGATGGCAAAGTCATTTACTCCTGCTGTATATGTGATTTCTGCACACCCTTTTGGCAATGCGCTAGCTTCAGTATAAAATCCAGCACTATTTGATAATTGAATCTGTACTTGATCTCTCTCAGGGCTATCGTATGCCTCATTATAGCAAACCATGAAAGTGTATGTACTACAGTCTTCTAGGGGGATCTGTAATGCATCACCAGATTTTATAATATCTGTATTGGGAATAGTACAATCAGATAAAAGTGAAATGCTGCCAGTAGTCGTTGTCGCTAAAGGGCAAGTCTGAGCTGTGAGTAATGATGCAATACTGAGGATCGCTATCATAAAGGCATACCGATAAAGGCTTCCGAATTGACCTTTTGAGGTCAAGGAAATAAAGTGTGTCATAGAAATATTTTTTGTTTACATCTAGTTCAAGGATGCAAAACAAGTAAAAGGGTCTCTAAAAACTTTTTTATGTATCGGTATATGGAAAAAGGCAAAAGTGATAATTGCCTTCAGTTAGAAATAAACGAGGACTTTGCAGATGGGTTTCAGTAAATTAAGTTAAAGACAAATTTGAATTGCAAAATGCTTGTTCAAATCTTAGCTTGGTTCTTTGATTTCGCTTAACTTTATAGCATAAATCTATTTATGTATTTGACCTTGATTATTATAGTAGTTTCTTTATTCATAGCTATGCTATTTTTGAATATCTACTTTAGAGTCAATGTTTTCAAGCAATATAAATATCTGGTGCAGAATAATATAGAGTTTGGGTCAAAGCATATTTTTGATGACGAAAAAATGGCTCAGGAAATTTTGACTAAGTATCCAGAGCATAAAGAGCAAATCCTGGGATTTAGCCATAATCTGCGTAAATCCATAAAAATGGCTTCGGTATTAGTCGCTTTGATTACGCTCTTTGGAGGTATTTTAATGTATTTCCGACATGAAACCTGATTTATTAGCATTTTTGCCTATTTAACTAAGCTTGCTTGGTGTTAAATTAGACCTTTTAAACGTTTCATAATAAATGCTTCGCCCTATGAGGAGAATACTATACTTTTTTGCCTTTTGCTGCTTCTTTTCCTGCGATATCATTAATCCAGAAGAGGAGATTCCCTCTTTTATTGAATTAGAGTCTTTCACACTACTACAGACACCTAATACAGGATCCAATAGGGAGAATATTAAAGAGGGCTGGGTCTATGTAGATAACGAGTTGATTGGTGCTTTTGCTGAAGGCAAGCCTTTTCCTGTTTTAGCCGAAGGTACGGTAGATATTATCGTTGATCCAGGTGTGCATGAGAATGGCAATAGGTTTACTCCTGGTCTCTATCCATATTACACACGGTATACCACAACAGTAGAGTTAGTACGTGGACAAACCACCGTGATAAATCCAGAGTTTGCTTACCGTGATAACATCACTTTCAAATTTATTCAAGATTTTGAAAACAATACCATCTTTACGGCTGACTTGGATGGTAATGATGAGACTCGCATCACATATACCACAGATGGAGCATTAGATGGAGTATCTGCTAAGATAGAATTGGATGTTGACAACCCTACTTTCAATGTAGGGACTAATGCTTCTTATGCATTGCCTGTGACAGGTCCAAATGATACTTATCTGGAGATAAATTTCAAAACTGATGTGCCCTTATCACTTGGGTTGATTACACTTGACAATGGAGGCAATGTTCAGCAGCTCTATGGCCAGATACTAAATTCTACGCCTGTTTGGAAAAAGGTGTACGTCAATCTTAAACAAATTATTCTCAGCAATCCTACTCCTCCTTATCAGGTGGGCTTTGCTGCTACTTTACCTTCTGATCAAAGTTCCGCAACTATATTTGTAGACAATATCAAGCTTTTACATTTTACTGAGTAACTTACTCATCCGTAATGCATAAGAGGAAAATAGATTTATACATCTACATGTTTTTTGACTTTGTCATGGCTATGCTGGCTTGGACATTGTTCTTCAGATACAGAAAAACTGTAGAGGGTTATGATGCATGGACGGATGTTTTTTGCGATGCCAATTTTCTAGTTGGAGTATTTGCGATTCCTATGGGTTGGCATTTGCTGTATACTATTTTTGATGAGTATAGAGACATATATCGATTGTCTCGCCTGAGTGTGTTGACTAAGACTTTCTTTATCTCGCTCGGTGGGGTAGTGATATTGTTTTTTACTTTGATGTTAGATGATGTGATCCCTTCACCAGAGTATTATTTCCATTCTTTTTGCTATTTATTTACCATTCATTTTATTCTTACACTCTTTTCGAGGATGTTTTTATTGACCCTCGCTAGTCGTAGATTGAAGTCAGGTAAAGTGACCTACAATACACTGATTATTGGTGGCAATAAAAATGCACTTGAACTCTATCAAGAGATTCAAGGTCTAAAAAAAGGGCTTGGTAATAGATTTTTAGGATTTATCGATACCAATGGAAATAGCAAAAAAGAGCTCGCCTCAGTTTTGCCTACTTTAGGAAAATTAACCGATTTGGATCAGGTCATTAAGGACCATAAGATCGAGGAAGTTATTGTAGCTTTAGAGAAAGCCGATCATGTAAAAACAAAGAGAATACTCAATTCATTGTATGCTTATGGAGAGGACTTGTTGATCAAAGTGATACCAGACATGTATGATATTCTATTAGGTTCAGTGCGTATGAATCACGTTTTCGGAGCCATCTTATTAGAAGTGAGGCAGGAGCTTATGCCCAGATGGCAACGCTTACTCAAGAGAGTAATTGATGTTTTTGCTTCTGCGATATTATTTATTTTGTGTATTCCTATTTATCTCATAGCAGCTATTAGAGTACGCATCTCCTCACCTGGTCCAATTTTTTTCAAGCAAAAAAGGATCGGTCAGTACAGCAAGTCATTCTACATTTATAAGTTTAGATCTATGTATGTCGATGCGGAAGAAGCCGGCCCGCAGTTGTCTCACTCCGATGACAATCGGGTCACATCTTGGGGACGCACTATGCGCAAGTATCGTATAGATGAGATCCCTCAGTTTTGGAACGTACTCAAGGGAGACATGTCACTGGTAGGTCCGCGTCCAGAGCGACAGCATTATATAGATATTATCTCGGAGCAAGCGCCACATTATATACATCTATTGAAGGTGAAGCCAGGGATCACGTCTTGGGGGATGGTCAAGTACGGCTACGCAAGCAACATTGAGGAGATGCTTCAGCGTTTAAAATTTGACTTACTATATATTGAAAATATGTCCCTAGGTTTGGATATTAAGATCCTCTTTTACACCCTACTAGTATTGATACAAGGCAAAGGAAAGTGATTTGGGGCCTACCCCTTTTGGCTTGCGCTACAGGCCTGCACGCGCGGGGTCGCTATGTATCCGGAGCTCGCTATTCAGCTCGGTCTTTCAGACTTCCTCATCCTATCGCGCCTAGCTTTCCC
>CALJVI010000192.1 GCA_937974575.1 uncultured Saprospiraceae bacterium
AAAAGATTGTAAATGATATTTGACAGATGCAATTTATCAGCTTGAATCATTGCACTTGACGCTACAAAGTCTGTATTTATTTTGCCTTTGTTTTCTATGATCTTTAATTCTACATTTTTGATGATACCTTTCAATAACTCATTTAGATCGATCTCTTCTTTTTTAAGCTCAAAATTACCTTCTTCTAATTTTGCGATTTGAAGCACTTTCTCAACTTGATTATTCAGTCTTTGATTTTGATCTTTGATTATTCCAGCATACTTTAATAATCTAGCATTCTGATTGATAGCAGGATCTTTCAAAAAAACATCTGAAGAAATCTTTATGGTAGAGATCGGTGTTTTGAATTCATGGGTCATATTGTTGATGAAATCCTTTTGCATGTCAGACAATCTCTTCTGACTAAGGATGACATATAAGGCATACACGAAAAAAATAATGGTGGTGAGCAATACTATGAGTAATAGCAGAGCGCTTTTCATAGAGCTCATTACATAGGCATTTCGAGATGGAAATTTGACGCCAAAGTAATAAATGAACTCATCGTACTTAGGCAAGTCGCCAAGCTTAAGGTTCTCTTCTGGTTTATCTTCAAATTTGCAATAATTGCCATAGACCATATCGTTGGTCTCACAATCATGAATGGCATATTCAAAATCAGTATTCAAGCCTAGATTATAAAATTCCTTTTGAAGGTAGAATTCCAGCTCTCCAGCATTGATTACGCTATTGGTGTTCACAACATAGTAGTTGGAGCTAACCTTCTTGACTAGGTTGTTGATAGGGAGCTGGTTGTTTTTGGATTGGGCTATGGACTTGGCTACGCGGATCAATCCGATATGCACAGTTTGGTGAAATTCAGCCTCTTTTTGTTGATAAGTATTGATTCCCCAATACACTTGGATAGCAATAATGCCGATAATGGCAATAGCACCAAAGATAAACACTCGTTTTATGATGGTATCCTGCATAAGTGTGTAAGAAGTGATTCTACCATAAGTAACGGCTTTTTAGGGTTCATTGGTTGTACAGTCAGTCAATTAACAAGTGATTAACAAGCAGAATTCAAAAAACTGGTATTTGACGTCTGCAAATCCTATTTTTGCCCTATGGGATTATTCTTAAAAAGAAGCTTGCTGCTATTATGTGTCATCTTGATGCAAGGGGTGTCACATGCTCAGAACGGTAATCCTTTTGAATTGGGCTATAAAGCATCGCAAGATCAAAACTGGGAAGTGGCAGAAGATTCGCAGCTTCCTGTTGCCATACCGAGTGAAGACACTACTGCCTTATTGAATGAGGAAGAGGTTATTCCTGCGTTTGAGAGTGGCCAAATAGAAGGTAATCCATTTGAGATAAGTGGAGACAATCCAAAACATACTGTAGATCCGATAAAGGCGGCACCAGTAATACAAAAAATACCCAACAAGCCGCTTTCGGAAGGGCTTAAAGCCAAGGTGGATCAATTCAAGATGATCCTGTCGTTAATTTTACTCATTTCCTTGGCGCTGATATCAACCTTGTTGAGGCATGTGATCATTAAGGTAGTAGAGGGGTTTAAAAGCGACAATCTGCTTCGTACCTATTTTCGATCTACAGGTAGGCGTGTAAGTCTGCCAAATATGCTATTAGAAGCGTTTTTTGTAGTGAATGCTGCTTTTACTTGTTTTTTGCTGGCGGAGCATTTTGATACATTGCTGGGTAAGCCCATAATTGAGTATCTAAAGATACTGCTTGCAGTAGCGGCTGTGGTGTATGGCAAGCATCTTATCCTTTTTATCATTAGAGAGGTCTTTCCAATACACAAAGAGGTAGGGGAATACAACTTTACAATCAACTTGTTTTTGAGTATTCTTGGCCTTGTTTTACTGCCGTGTAACCTGATTTTGGGCTTTGCAACAGGCGGAATGGTCACTTTAATGCTATATTTTATAGGCTTAACGTTTGCGTTAGTGATTGGTTATCTGGGGTTTAGAGGGCTTATCATAGGAAGCAAGTTTCTTAGTAGCAATAGGTTTCATTTTTTTATGTACCTTTGCACCGTTGAAATAGCACCTTTATTTATACTTGTGAAAGTCATAAAAAATTATTTGGGGAGCTAATATTTAATCATCCATAAGGTATTGAATGTCAGCAAATGTTACTTCTGTGAAGGAAAAATATGATAAGGTAAAGACCATTCTAGTTTCTCAACCCAAACCTGAGCGATCTCCATTCTTTGCCCTTGAGGAAAAATATGACTTGAAAATAGATTGGCGTCCATTTATTCATGTGGAAGCTATTGAAAATAAAGAGTTTAGGAGACAGCGAATAAAGATAGAAGATTTTACTTCAGTGATCTTTACTAGTAAGAATGCAATAGACCACTTTTTTGGTATTTGTGAAGATCTTCGTCATAAGATGTCGCAAGAGACTAAGTACTTCTGCATGTCTGAAGCTATAGCCAATTATCTGCAAAAATTCATCGTATATAGAAAGCGAAAGGTGTTCACGGGTCGCAAGACCATCAAAGACTTGAAGCCAGCTTTCTTAAAGCATAAAGAGAAAGAAAAATTCTTACTACCCGTTTCTAATTTGGGAGCTACTGTGGTTTGTGATTTTTTGAACGAATTGGAATTGGATTGGCAAGATTCATTGATGTACAAAACAGTCGCTAGTGATTTGTCCGATCTCGAAGAAGTATTCTACGATGTGTTGGTGTTTTATAGCCCACTTGGAATACAATCTTTGTACGAGAATTTTCCGGAGTTTGAGCAAAAGAGAACACGCTTAGCAGTGTATGGAAATTCGACCAGTAAAGCTGTAGAAGAACATGGCTTGACTATAAATATCAAAGCTCCAGTACCTGAGTCGCCATCGATGACCATGGCACTAGAGAAATACATAAAAGAAGCGAACAAAAAGTAATTTTTGTTTTTAATATAGAATCTGAAATGTCGATAAGAACTGAAAATCTTATCGACATTTTTTTTTTTTGGACTAGCGCTGTGAAGTGGGTGACGACAGCGGGTGGATAGGATGGGGAGCGGAGGAAGTGCCTGCCGAGGATGGCGGGTAAGCTGTGCACCGAGGCGCATGCCGAGTCCCGTAACATAGCGGCCCCGAGCGCCTAGCAGTAGGGTAGGCCTGAGTGCGCAAGGTAGCAGGGCAGGCAAAGAGGGGAAGGCCTCAAATACAAATTGAAAAATAGATACTAATACTATGAGGGCGATCATCGAAGATGTAGAAAAAAGAATGGCTGGGCAGCTGCCTGGTCAGATGGCACAAGCGGCTATGTCTCATATACTCAGAAGGACGTTTAAGCCGGCACCTCACACGGCCCAACATGCAGCTGTATTGTTGCTGCTATATCCGGAGAATGGAAAATGGAATGTGGCGCTCACACAGCGGGCTTCAAAATATGGGCATGACAAGCATAAAGGGCAGATGAGTTTGCCAGGTGGAAAGATGGAGCCTACCGATGAAGACTTTGTAGCGACGGCCATGAGAGAGACGGAGGAGGAAATAGGTGTAGCTCGGGAGTTGATACATCCGTTGGGAGAGTTGACGGATCTGTATATTCCTGTAAGTAATTTTTTGGTACACCCTGTAGTGGCTTATATAGATGAATTGCCAGTATTTGTCTTGGAGGAAAACGAGGTGGCGGAGTTAGTGTCATGTAGCCTCGAAGTGCTTTGCTCGGATGAAATACGCAAGGTGAAAGATATCCAGATCAGCAAACAGATGACCTTGAAAAGAGTACCCTATTTTGAGATTCAAGGTAAAGTAGTATGGGGCGCAACAGCTATGATACTTAATGAATTTGTGACTCTGTATAAACAAAAAAGTGTGGTATAATTCCCTATTTTTGGGGCTACGGTAGAAAAAGCCCAATTATGGAAAAAGTACAAACTTATCAGCCCACAAATAAGATTAGAATAGTAACTGCTGCTTCTCTTTTTGATGGTCATGATGCGGCAATAAATATTATGCGAAGGATCATGCAATCGACGGGTGCAGAGGTGATTCATCTGGGGCATAATAGGTCGGTGCAGGAAATAGTAGATGCTGCTATAGAAGAAGATGCGCAGTGCATTGCCATCACTTCTTATCAAGGTGGACACAATGAATATTTTAAGTATATGTACGACTTGCTCAAAGAGCGAGGTGCGAGTAGTGTGAAAATAGTCGGTGGTGGTGGTGGAACTATCCTTCCTTCGGAAATAGAAGATCTGCACAATTACGGAATAGATAAAATATTCAGTCCGGATGATGGCCGTAAGATGGGGCTACAAGGGATGATCAATGATGTGCTCCAAAGAGCTGATTTTCCGCTGGGGAATAACCTCAATGGAGAGGTCAAAAAAATAGATTCAGGAGATACACGCGTCGTTGCTCGACTGATCAGTGCAGCGGAAAATCATCCTGAAGAAAATAAAGAGTGGTTAGCACAAATAGAAAAAGCTGCTGAAGCATCAAAGACTCCGGTCTTGGGAATCACAGGTACAGGAGGCGCAGGAAAGTCTTCTTTAGTGGATGAATTGGTGAGAAGATTCTTGCTAGACTTTGATGATAAGCGTATCGCCATAGTATCTGTAGATCCGTCTAAAAGAAAAACTGGTGGCGCATTGCTCGGAGATCGTATCCGTATGAACGCGATCAAATCCGACCGTGTCTACATGCGATCATTGGC
The DNA here is from genome assembly GCA_937974575.1 of uncultured Saprospiraceae bacterium. Classification (GTDB taxonomy): domain Bacteria; phylum Bacteroidota; class Bacteroidia; order Chitinophagales; family Saprospiraceae; genus JALZVN01. The sequence goes on from CALJVI010000192.1 coordinate 4,673, forward strand.
GACACGTCAATCTAATTTGGCACTATCCAAGTATGTCCAATCTGCTGTAAATATATTGAAAGCAGCAGGATATGATTTGGTGATATTGGAGACTTCTGGTATAGGTCAGTCAGATACAGAAATCGTAGATCACTCTGATATGTCGCTCTATGTGATGACTCCAGAGTATGGTGCAGCTACGCAGCTGGAGAAAATAGATATGCTGGATTTTGCCGACATCATCGCTGTGAATAAGTTTGATAAGCGTGGTGCGCTAGATGCAGTAAGAGATGTCAAGAAACAATATCAGCGCAATCACCAACTGTGGGAAACGGATGCAAGTGAGATGCCAGTGCATGGCACCATTGCATCGCAGTTTAATGACCCAGGGATGAACAGATTGTATAAAGCTGTGATCTCTGCACTAGCTGAAAAAACAGAAACTGATCTGAAGTCCACCTTTGAGGTGACGGATGAGATGAGTGAAAAAATATACATTATTCCACCCAAGCGAGTACGTTACCTTTCGGAAATAGCAGAGAGTAATAGAAGCTATACGGATTGGGTATCCAAACAAAGTGTGCTAGCAGATCAGTTGCATAGTTTAGAAACCTCTATAGGGGTACTGGCAGATGATGAGGCTACTCAAACGGTCTTGCAGAAAAAGCATGACGATTTGATGCTGGATCTAGATGGGCAGTGTAAGAGAGAATTGGACAATTGGCCAGAACTCAAAGCACGATACGCCGCTGATGAGTTTGTATTCAAAGTGCGAGATAAAGAAATACGTGTTCCGACTTTTACGAAGTCCTTGTCCATGTCAAGAATACCAAAAATATCTTTGCCAAAGTTTAATGGGAGAGGAGATATTTTGACTTGGTTGCTGCAAGAAAATGTACCTGGTTCGTTTCCTTATACAGCAGGTGTATTTCCTTTTAAAAGAGCAGGGGAGGATCCTACTAGAATGTTTGCTGGTGAAGGGGGCCCAGAAAGAACCAATCGTAGGTTTCACTACTTGTCTTCAGAAACACCTGCAAAAAGATTGTCTACGGCATTTGACTCCGTGACCTTGTATGGAGAAGATCCAGACTTGCGTCCTGATATCTACGGTAAAGTGGGTAATGCCGGTGTGAGTATCTGCTGTCTGGATGATGCCAAGAAACTGTACTCTGGATTTGATCTTTGCAATCCGAAGACGTCAGTGTCTATGACGATCAATGGGCCAGCAGCGACGATAGCCGCTTTCTTCATGAATGCAGCCATCGATCAACAGTGTGAAATGTATATCAAAGAGCATGGCTTAGAGGCAAAAGTAGAAGCAAGACTAAAAGAGAAATACGATGATAAGGGCTTGACTCGTCCAGCCTATGCAGGCGAAATTCCTCCAGGTAATAACCAGCTAGGTTTATTATTGTTGGGTATTACTGGTGATGAAATATTAGAGCCAAGTATATATCAACCGTTAAAGGAAAAAGCACTAAGCTCAGTGCGTGGTACGGTGCAAGCAGATATTCTGAAAGAGGATCAAGCACAAAATACTTGTATCTTTTCTACAGAATTTTCACTTCGTCTAATGGGTGATGTGCAGCAATATTTTATAGACCACAAGGTGAGAAACTTTTATTCTGTTTCTATCTCTGGCTATCATATTGCGGAGGCTGGTGCGAATCCTATAACACAGTTGGCATTTACTTTAGCGAATGGATTTACCTTTGTAGAGTACTATCTCGCTAGAGGGATGAATATTGATGAGTTTGCAGGCAACCTTTCTTTCTTTTTCTCCAATGGCGTAGATCCAGAATATGCGGTGATCGGTAGAGTAGCAAGAAAAATTTGGGCGAAAGCCATCAAGCTAAAGTATAATGGAAACAGCAGATCGCAAAAACTAAAATATCATATTCAGACTTCAGGTAGATCACTACATGCTCAGGAGATATCTTTCAATGATATCCGAACGACCTTGCAAGCACTCTATGCCATATATGACAATTGTAATTCTTTGCATACGAATGCCTATGATGAAGCGATTACTACTCCTACCGAAGAGAGTGTGAGAAGAGCTGTGGCAATACAGATGATCATCAATCATGAACTAGGAATGACTAAAAATGAAAACCCAATACAAGGTTCATTCATCATCGAAGAGTTGACAGATTTAGTAGAGGAAGCAGTTCTTACGGAATTTGATAGAATTACAGAACGTGGTGGAGTATTGGGAGCCATGGAGACCATGTATCAAAGAAGCAAGATTCAAGAAGAGAGCTTGTACTATGAAACATTGAAGCATAATGGAGATTATAAGATCATAGGGGTCAATACTTTCTTATCAAAAGACGGTTCGCCAACTATCATTCCTGATGAAGTGATTAGAGCGACCAAGGAAGAGAAAGATGCTCAGATCCATACGGTACAAAATTTGCATAAATCAAATGATGCAGCAGCCCAACAGCTGAAGACCTTACAGGTAGCGGCTATCAAGAATCAAAATACTTTTGAGGCTTTGATGGAAGCAGGTAAGAATTGCACTTTAGGGCAGATTACGCAAGCGCTTTATGAAGTTGGCGGCAAGTATCGTCGAAATATGTAATAGCATTTAATATTAAACAATACGATCCAAAATTTATTAAGTAGTAATAAGAAAAGTAATTATGTACGATAATGGAACACATATATTTGATATAAAGCCTAGAGCTAAAACAGATCAATTTGAAAATCATGATCACTATGCAGTGGATGAGCTACTCAGTGATGATCATAAGTTGGCAAGAGACGCCGTCCGTGATTGGGTAAAGCAAGAAGTGAGTCCTATCATTGAAGAGGCAAGTGAAAAGGCGCAGTGCCCATTGCACTTGTTTAAAGGCTTGGCAGATATAGGTGCATTCGGTCCTAGTCTTCCAGAAAAGTATGGTTGTGGTGGTATGGATGAAATCGCTTATGGGATCATCATGCAAGAGTTGGAAAGAGGAGATTCAGGTATTCGCTCTATGGCCTCGGTACAGGGATCATTAGTAATGTACCCGATCTATAGATTTGGATCTGAAGAGCAAAAAATGAGGTGGCTGCCAAAGATGGCAAGCGGTGAAGTTATCGGTTGTTTTGGTCTTACGGAGCCAGACCATGGTTCTAATCCATCAGGGATGACTACCAATATCCGTGAAGACGGAGATTCATATATACTGAATGGTGCTAAAATGTGGATAACCAATTCACCAATAGCAGATATGGCCGTAGTATGGGCAAAGAATGAAGAAGGTCGAATCAAAGGCGTGATTGTAGAGCGTGGTATGAAAGGATTTACGACTCCTGAAATTCATGGTAAATTATCATTACGTGCTTCCATCACAGGCGAGCTTGTATTTGAAGATGTACGTATTCCAAAATCTAATGTGCTTCCAAATGTAGAAGGACTTAAAGGGCCTTTATCTTGTTTGTCAAAAGCAAGATACGGTATCGCTTGGGGTGCTATTGGAGCAGCTATGGATTGTTATGATTCTGCATTACGTTACTCATTAGAAAGAGAACAGTTTGGAAGACCTATCGGCGGATTTCAATTGACGCAAAAGAAATTGGCTGAGATGATTACTGAAATCACTAAAGCACAGTTGTTGGCTTGGAGATTAGGTTCACTAGCAAACAATGGTAAAGCTACTCCTGCACAAATTTCTATGGCTAAGCGTAATAACGTAAACATGGCTCTAGAGATCGCTAGAGAAGCGAGACAGATACATGGTGGTATGGGTATCACCAATGAGTATCCCATCATGCGTCACATGACAAACCTAGAAACAGTACTGACTTACGAAGGTACGCATGACATACACTTGTTGATTACGGGTATGGAGGTTACTGGGCTGAATGCATTTAAGTAATAGAGGAATTAGATAAAAGAAATATAAAGAGGTCGCTTCACGTTTGTGGGGCGGCCTTTTTTTTGGTTTGTGCTGTTAAGTAATACGAGATATAGGTTCTATAATTGGGGCTAATTAAGGAAATTAATTTTGAGATTTGCTTTCTACGTAAAGAATCGTTATTTTTATACGTAAACTATATGACATGGATAAGAAATTAACATTGAGCCTAAATCAAAGCATTATTGAAAAAGCAAAAAAATATGCTAAAAAGAATAATACGAGCGTGTCTAAAATGATTGAAGCCTACTTTGACTCCCTAACAAATATAGAAAGCAATAAGAATGAAATACTAATAACTCCTTTAGTGGAGAGTCTTTGTGGTGTAATTGAGTTGCCAGATGATTTTGATTATAAAAAATCTAAAGCCGCATATTTAATTGAAAAATACAAATGATAAAGATACTTGTAGATACTAATGTTATTCTAGATTTACTCGCCAAGAGAGAGAAATTCTATTTAGATAGTTTGCAATTATTTTCATTAGCGGATCAAAGTAAAATTCAACTAATCATATCAACATTGAGCATTGCAAACACGCATTACTTATTAAATGATGTGATGAAAATGAAAGATGCGAGAGTAGTAATTAGGAAATTCAAAGTGCTTGTAAATTCATACTCCTTAAGTGATAAAATAGTGGAATTAGCATTAAACGATAAGAGCTTTAAAGACTTTGAGGATGGAATTCAGTTTTATACTGCATTAGAGGCAAATTGTAATGCAATTGTAACACGGAATACAAAGGATTTTAAGAATTCAAGTATTCCAGTTTTTCGACCCAAAGAATACCTGGTCAAAATGAGCACCGATAGCTGATAGCATATTTCTGTTCTTACGATCAATAAAAATATGTACTCATCAGCTATAAGATAGCTGCCCTACAGTTTTTAGAAAAAATATATAGAGGTCGCTTCACGTTTGTGGGGCGGCCTTTTTTGGTTTTAGGGAAGGATACATCTAAAAGGATAATACCAAATATAGGAGCTATAATTGGTATTAAGTGGGTAAAAAAGGTAGATAATACCAAATATAGGAGCTATAATTGGTATTAAGTGGGTAAAAAAGGTAGATAATACCAAATATAGATCTATAATTGGTATTAAGGAGTTCTTTACTTTGGAGCGAGTCTAGGTGCTCCACATAACAAATCTAGAAACCGTACTGACTTTAGAAAATACAATTAATATTTAACAGCTATCACATCACCGGCTCCTCCCCCCTCAGTGGATCTTGATTCAACAACACCGCAACCTTGTCATACAGCTCTGGTAGATTTTCTTTGAATGCTTCTCCTTGTTCAAAAAAGGTCTCTATGCAGACGGAAAACATTTCCAGCATATTGATGCCACCATAGTCTTTCATAAAGGTGTTTTGCCCCATTCGTATCACCTTCATTTTTTTTGCTGCCACTTTTGTCCAGGACTCCATATTGTAATCCGTGAAAAATTTAGTGAACAGCATTCGGAATTTATTTTCCTCCTGCAAAGCATGTGCGATTTCGTGTAGCGCAACGTTCATAGCATCATCAGGAATGACATATCCTTCCTTTACACTAGGCCAACTGAGTACGATGCATTGCTCCTCATAATCCACATGTCCAAGTAGATTGGTGAAGTGCAGAAAGTTGTAATTAAAGGGAACTACAATAACCTTTCGGAATCTAGAAATTTTAAAATTTTTCAGACCAAAAGTAATTTGAATTAAAGCACTAGTAATGAGTACAATCATTTCATTGGTGACGGTAGGGAAGTTGTTTGGAGTAAAATCTAATGTAGCGGATGCTATAAGCAGTCGTTTCCTAAAAATCTTTTTATTCACTGAGGAAAGATTTCGATAGTAGCTATTGTATTCCAGTAAGACAGGTTCGATGTCTTTAGCAATGTTCATCGGGAACATGCTTCTGCGTATCGAATCATATAAATCAGTTAGCATATATTGTTAGTAGCTGTTGTTGATAGTGAGGCTATACATTTTTCACGTGCAGCCCATACTTCTTCAAAGGTTTTTGAAATATTATTTTGTACTATCCAGTCCTGTATGAATTTTTGATGATAGGACACTTTGTATTCTGATACTTGCATAGAAGTGATAACCTCCTCTTTTAAGATAGCATTACTAATCCTGCTTATAGAAGAAGAAGCGCTAGTCAGATCATGCGCGATCCCATCAATTCTTAAAAAGCAATGAGCTTCGGGGATATATTCCAGACCTATATCTTTGATATGAGAGCCGATACCAGGAGTATTGCTTTGATTCATTTTATACACACAAAGGATCAGTTGTGTTTTTGGGATAGACTGCTCTTCAGCAATAGCTGTGAGAAGTGCGTGTTTACTACTGCAGCTGCCTTTGTTTTCAGTAAGGACTAAAGAGAGATTCTGTCTATTTGCATTTCTTCCATAGGGCAATTGTTGGACATAGTCCATACACATTTGAAAATCTGTAAGACCTTTTGCGATAGCAACGCTGCTAATGGATCCAATGTCTCGAAATGTTTTTTCTAGAATGTTTACTCTCATCAACTTACATATTCTTGTCTGATCACCAGACTACAGTAGCCGCTGTCGAGCATCAGATATCCGTACTCATAGCAGAAGTAATATACATTTCCTTTTTTTGTCCGATACACATTGGTAAAGTAATTGAAGTTGAATCCTAGCTCTACGAGCTTGTCCTTTGATATTTTGGCTTTACCATTAGGATTTTGATCGATTAGGATACGGCGATTCCTGCGAAGTATGTTGTTGATGTTTCGCATAAAATTATTAGAATCACTATTTAGTTTGTTGTTATGTGCTGAACGACATTGATCGGAGCAGAATTTTTTATCAAGCCTTCCGAATAGTTTGTCTCCACATTCAATGCATTTTTTAGACATGCCGCAATTTTTGTTCTACCAACAATTTAGTAAATTTTAAGCATTTCCTCATAATGAAACATAGATTGCTTTTTAAGACCAGTTATAGCAAGGTCTTATTTTGATGCAATTTGTAGTAAAAGCCAAGTGTTTAGCGATTATTTTTGACTATTTTGGGCAGCTAAATACTAACAATTTCAGCATCGAGCGTTATGGTTCATAAAGTATATTTCATGCAAAGAATTCTTCTCTTCCTTTTACTCAGTCTCAGTGCAATACACATCAATGCACAAGAATATGTTTCTGAAAATGCACCTATGCGTGTGATTCATTGCACTGCTGTAGATCAAAGTTTAAATATCAAAAACATTTATGTAGATGATAATAATGTGAAGTGGGCCGCTACTGAAATGGAAATATTTCAAATTAACTCCGCAGACAATAGTACCCCTATATCTATTGCTAATAATGAATGGTCTCTTTTGATGCAAGCTGAAGGAAATGGAAAGATCAGTGTAAATAAATTCGATCTAGAAAAATTGCCAGAATCGCCATCTGATATCACCTGTGCTTTTTATGATAAGTTCAAAAAACAACTTTTGCTCGGCACAGAATCCAGCGGACTTTTGCGCTACAAGGTAGGAGATGAAGTGAAGTTGCTTGAAAATAAAAATTTTGGATCTAATGCTGCAGCCAGTAAAGTGACAGCCGTATTGGTGGATAAATTTAAGAGGACTTGGGTAGGTACCGATAAAGGTGTGTATGTCAATGATGGAAAAAAATGGAGATCTTATGAAGAAGACACTTACATCGATGAGATTACAGAGCTAGGTCCTGACGTTTGGATTTTGGGCAATGATATTCTTTATAAAGTAGATGAAAAAAATAGATGGATTCCAGGTGATGTAGATGCGAGGACTTATCGAGGTAAGATCAAAGACATGGTTTATGATAACGATGGTAAACTTTGGGTTGCCTCTGATATCATTACACGCTACGACATCATCAAAGATAGTGTAGAAGTTTTTGATAGAACTAACGGCTTCACTGCCAAAAATATTCAATGCATCAGAGTCGATAAGGACAATGCCTTATGGGTAGGAACAGCCTCTTCCGGATTATTTTTGATCGATAAGGAAGCTTCCATGACTATCAGTTGTTTAATTTCAAAAGATTTATCATGTACAGGGACGACGGACGATGCTTCTTTGGAGGTGAAGGTATATGGAGGTGAATCGCCATACACTTATACATGGGATAATGGACTAAGCGGCCCAAATCCACAGGCAGTTGGACCAGGAAAGTATCAAGTAACGGTTACTGATCAGGCAGGTCTTAGTAAAACGGTAGCTGCAGAAATTGAAGACAACCGTATGCAGATTGCAGTCAAAAAGCTTAGGCCTACAACACATACTTCGTCCAATGATGGAAGTGCTTCCGTAGAAATTCAAGGTGGGCAAAAACCATATTCTGTAAAATGGACAAGTGGTGAAACGGATAAAAAATCCAACCAGCTTGGCGCAGGGATGCAGTCTGTTACCATAAGTGATGCAGCCGGTTGTGTGTATACAGAAGGTATAGATATGGGTGGCAGTGATGTTGTTGGAATCAATTCACAAGGCTTATTGGTCAATATTGATCAAGAGGGAGAGCTCTCTTGTTCTAGCAAAAGTGGCGTCGATCTCACAGCTCTAGTCAGCGGTGGTCGTGCTCCCTACACCTTTGAGTGGAACAACAAAAGTGCTAGTCAAAGCATTGAAAATATAGCGGCAGGAGATTATAAAATTACAGTAGTCGATGCCAATGGAAATCGTAAGATCGCTACTTATAGAGTAGTTGGACCAGCACCTTTACTAGTGACAGTCAAGCAAGACAAGCCTGTGAGTGGGTCCCGCAAAAGGGATGGTGTTGCTTCTGTATTTGCGAAAGGAGGAGCTGGCGGATATAGTTATGAGTGGTCCAATGGCGCGGATAGTGCCAAAGCCACCAAGCTTATAAAAGACAAATATTCCGTTACGGTTACAGACGCTGATGGGTGTACCGCAGAAGGAACTGTCAACATGGAAGCAAGCATCAATAAAGATCTTGCCAATACCAAACTAAAGAAGGGGCAAGTAATCCAGCTGGATAAATTGTACTTTGAAGCAGATAGTACACAGATCACAGATCGTTCTATTCCGACCTTGGACGAAGTCTATGATATGCTACTTCGCAAGCCAAAGACCAAGATAGAAGTAGGAGGACATACCAATAATGTACCGAGCGATGCATACTGTGATGAGCTCTCGACGGCACGTGCAAAATCAGTCGCCGACTATCTGATCGCAAAAGGGATATCGTCTACTCAAGTGAGCTACAAAGGTTATGGTAAGCGTGAGCCACTAGTGAGCAATGACACAGCCCGAGGCAGAAAACGTAACCAGCGTGTAGAGATAAAGATTTTAGCGACTAAGTAGTTTTTTTATTTGGGGCCATGCTGATTGATAATAGTCAGCACCGGGCAAGCGAAACTTTGGAGGTATCAACTTTCTCTTACTTCATGAGTAAGAATTTTTTTATACCATTTAATCGTTTTTCCGAATATGTTCTCATTATGTATGTTCCATTATTTAGGTGTGAAACATCTATGGATACATCACCTGAATCTATTTTTCCACTTAGAATGATGTCCCCATGAATATTAAATATCTCAAAGTAATCAAGAGAAGAGTTGGCCGAGATATTAAGAATGCTAGACGCAGGATTGGGATAAATTTCTAAAGATATATGGCTAGATAGATCTGAGGCCAATGATGTAGATGCCATTTCTTCTATCGAAATATCATCTAACAATAAATTAGATACAGCAGGATTAACGGTTAATGCGTGAAACCCTAAATAAATGGTGTCATTTACATTGGTAGTATAATCAACTATCACCTCCTTATATTCAGTAGTCTCAACATTGGTATCGCTCCACATAGGAGTTTTGTCCATGCCCACTTGACTTGGTTGATTGCCCAAATGAAAGAAAAAGTTAGGAGCTGCAAGTGCGCCTTTTCTATACCAAAAACTAAACTTATAGCTATAGTTTGCCTTAACCGCAATTGGAGGAGAAATTATCCAATCATTGTTGGAGGTACTTGGTATTCCAGGAATAAAAGCACTTTTAATTCCACTATTTGCTTGATTTTCAATTATAACCCAGCCTAAATTAAATTGACTAGGTGTAGATAATCTGTCTATAATCCAACCATTAGGAAAATCAGCAGTAAGTTCTTCGCCAGATGTCTCAAAATTTTCAATATGCGGAAAAGTGGAGATTACTTGACTGTTTAGCGTACATATTAGCAACAAATTAGAGACTAGTAAAACGAGTATTGATTTGGTCAAACTTTGAAATTTTAAATTATTATTTTTCATTGAGGAAATGTAAGGATTAATTTTTCCTTTCCCAAAGATTGGACACTTAAAAAACTATGGGCATTATAGAGAAGATGTACTAGATGCACACTTATTTATTAACAAGGAAGAAAGCATCAATAAAGATCTTGCAAATACCAATTTAAAGAATAGGCAAGTAACCCAGCTGGATAAATTGTACTCCGAGGTAGAAAACGTAATTTACGGGTAGAGATAAGTAGTTTTTTATTTGGGGCCATGCTGACTGAAAATAGTCAGCACCGGGCTATGCGAGGGTATCCGTGCTGCGCACCTGCTCCTACGTCGCAGCCTCTTCTATCCCTTGTCCAAAAGTGGAATTATTCTTAATAGTGAATTTATCATAGGATGAGGAATAGTACACTGAATCACCTTATAATTATTTTCTCCGTATGAATCGTATCCGCACTAATTAACCTTACAAAGTAAACCCCAGATTCTAGTTTTGCTTTCGAGAATTGAGTATTGTGAACACCTGGGTTAGTTTCCTCCTGATCCAAAA
>CALJVI010000193.1 GCA_937974575.1 uncultured Saprospiraceae bacterium
GAAACCACCTAAGGCACCTAAGCAAAGCTAGCTTGCTCAAGGCACCTAAGATGTTTTGCCTTGTTCATTAATCAATGGACAATACAAACCTTGTATTTTCTCCCTTTCTAAATTTGAAAGTCCATTGTTCTATGTGGTGGAGTAATTCTTTTACTAGAGCTTTATCCATATTGGTATCTATCATTTCTAGCTTCGCAATCTTACCTCTGATGTCAATCATGAGCTCCAACTGTAATGCACGTACTTTTTCGATTCCAAATTCATTGATCATCTGATCGATCTTTTTGCTAATTTCCATTTCTAGAAATTTGATTTCACCGGTATTTAATGTTGGTGCAGTTACATCGTAAGCAATCTTAAGCAGTTTTCCACTTATTGGATTAGTGATCATCAAGTCTGCCCCTACTCCACCTTGATTTGCAGCATATGTATTCATTGTGCCTATTGCGCTATTCGGTACTCCTTTTGGCAAAGGCAATGGTTGATCTACTTGTTGTGGATTACCACTACTTGCTATTTCTTGATTGTCTACTGCTACAAATGAGGTATAGTTTGTAAGTAGGCTATACTTCAAGCCCAGCTGTGTCACTTTTTCTATTTGTGCTTCATTGCCATCTAGTTTGATATAGTCGTCCATCAATCTGATTTTATTTCTTGCCCATAAGTATTGGATTCCTGCGTTTGTATCATCTGCTTTTGAATTCGCCGTATTGTAAATAGCGGTGTAATTCTCTCTACCTGACACCCCTTTCAAGGTAACTTCCCCTTTTGCCTTTCCTCTGTATTTTCCCGTCACGACTACAGGTCGCTCAGAAAGCACATCATTGATCTTCGCTGGTGATAAATCGTATACATCAAAATCTCCCCAGTCTATATTGATATCTGTAAGTACTGGTGCAGAGATAAATTTTCTAAAACTATCTGCTTTCCTATTCGCCTCTTTTTGATCCTTCACAAATAACGGCTCTGTATTTCCTACATGTGCAATTCCTTCTATTAAGTATCTATTCACAGAGCTTCCTATTCCGAAAGAGTAGAAATTGTACTCATCACTATTGTTCCCTATCAAATCATACACCTCTTTCTCTACTGAAATATATCCATCTGTAATAATTACTACCGATCTAGAAAGTCCATTTTCACACTTTGGAATATCCATCACTCTATGTAGCGCATTCATTAATCGCGTTCCACCGCCTCCCGTTTGATTACTCAACATATCAATGGCATTTTCTACTTCTGTCGGATTCGCATAGACTGATTCTTGTGCGTACATATTCGATGCACTTGCAAAAAGAAGTAAATTGAATTTATCATCGTGTCTCAAATTGCTCATTAAATTTCTCATCAGCTTTTTAGTTACCTCCAATGGAAATCCATTCATTGATCCTGACACGTCTACTACAAATAAGTATTCACGCTGTGGGATATCTTTCAATTCTAATTGCTTTGGCGGTTGCACCGTAAGCATGAAGTGATTTTCATCTTCTCCTTCGTGTAGTAATAAGCCTGTATTGATCTCTCCACCAGATAAGGTATACTCCAATACAAAGTCCCTATCTCCTCCAGTGTACTCACTTGGGTGCAGCTGCACATATCCAGTTGACATGTCGCTATAGGTGATGATGGTTCTGTGTGTATTGCAAGTGATATCTTGAATTGGTAATCCTGCGTTGACTTGAAAGTCAATATCAAAATCATAAGTTGGATCTGATCCTTCTGGAGTATACCCTACTGCTTGAGCAACGGCTTTCTTTCCTTCTTGCTCTCCTGTATATCTAGGCCCTACTACTGTTGGGTATACAAACTCATATACTCCTGCTACTGGAATGATCGTCTCTGTATATCTCAATATCACCTCTATCTGGTCACCAGGTATAATATTAGCAACAGACATGGTAAATACATTTGGCCGATCTTGCTCTAAAAGAGAAGTGCGCTTCCCTTCTTGCTTAGCAGCAGCATAAGTTGCCTTCGCTTCTTCTTTTCTTTGGATCACAGCTTCGATCACTCGACCATCCAATCTCATTTCCATATCATATACGGCTGCTCTAGACGAAGCCGGAAAAACATATACTGCTTCGATTGGAAAGGCACCTGTATTCTCATATACTTGAGATATTTCTACATCAGCTACTACTCCTGATATGTTAACTTCTGCAGAAGTAGATCTCAATGGCATGGATTCTGCGCCTTCGTAATCGCTAATGATCTTAAAATATGGGGATAGTGTTTTGTCTTCTGTTTGTGCAGTTGCCGTTTGCAATCCGATACAAGTGATGAGTATGATTGCGGCTAATAATTGGATTGTATTCTTCATGATTACACTTTTTTGATGATGTTAGTAAAACATTACAAGTGCAATCTAAGGGGTAAATAAGGCTGTTTTAGTGGTACTATAGTAGGTGTAGAGGCTGGGGTATTATTCGTGGGGGTATGGGTATTATTCGTTATTTGGCCGAAAAAAAGAGCGAAAACGGGGATATTAATGAAATATTTATGAAATGTACAAAATGAACATTTGTACTAATGTTCAAAATGAACTATATTTATAGCATGAGTAGATTAAGCATAGAAATATCACCAGAAGAACACCAAAAAATAAAAGCTCTTGCAGCTTTGCAAGGACAGTCTATAAAAGACTATGTACTGAACAAGCTTCTTATTTCCAATAGTGCTGATGAAGAAGCAGCTATGGTAGAACTTGAGGAACTCCTATTAACTCGCATAAATAAATCAAAAGATTCTCCAGTATCATCTAAATCTTTCCAACAGATAACTAATGAGGTAATAAAAGCTAATAAATCATAATATGACGCCACTATACGAAATCAGTAAAGTAGCGGAAGAAGACTGGAGTAATATTGCTCGATATACTTTAGAAAAGTTTGGGGAGAAGCAAGTTCAGAGATACACCAATCAATTAGTTAAATGCATAGAAGACTTAGCAAATAACGTTGGGTTGTATAAAGAGAAGAGCATATCCAATCACCGAGTCCTAATTAAGCGTTGTCAGAAACATTATATATTCTCGTTAATTCAAGATGACAAGCCAATATTAATCATTGCAATTTTTCACGAGAAGATGGATTTGATGAAGAGATTGAAAAGCCGCTTGAAATAACCTAAGATTTCTAAATCAAATCATCATCCAATATATCCGCACTCACAGGAGCAATATTCTCATTCTCCCATCTCTTTTCCAGCATTTTGTAAATTAAATAGCAGAACAGCAGTCCAATTGGGATACCAATCAAATTAATTGCAGTATTGTCCATTGCATCAATATCTATATCCGTAAAGGCCATGATGATCGAAAAAGCAATCACTCCAAATAAGACCTGTCCACCATAATAGCTAGCCACGCCTAGAATGGCAAAACCCCATTCATTTTTATCATGAATACCTGCCAACTTATAAAAGTAACTTCCG
>CALJVI010000194.1 GCA_937974575.1 uncultured Saprospiraceae bacterium
TATTCAGTTACCATTTCCTGGAGCCTCGTGAGTACTCTCTCGCTTTCGAAAGAATCATTCAAGTGGTTCAAAAATCTATTCACAAAGGCCGTTTCAAAATCTTTATTTTCTAGCAGTTTGCGGAGTATGAGTGTACTCCATGGCGGATTGGGCCAGCTGCGACCATTGGTCGCCAAATGAAATTTCAAACTATTGTTTTTGTATCCATCATTATCATGTAGACAAAATCCCCAATCGGTATCGTATAGAATCCATCTCCATCGGCCATCCTCAGTTTGTGGTCTCCAGTACTTGATATTACCACCTGCATCTTCATTGTCAAAATAGATCTGAGCAATTTTATATTCCATAAAATTGTCGATGTCCATCATCGTGTTTAAAGAGTCAAAGTTTACTTGCTCAGAGAAATCGTGATTTTCTATAAACTTTAGCATCTTTCTGTAGTGCAGAGTACTACCACGCTTACGGGTCATACGATGCGCAATCAAATCAATGCTGTCTTTGTCTACATCAAAATGAGAAGAAACAAAATAGCGGTTTAGTTTTTCACGTATATTATATAGCCCCCAGTACTGTCCATTGATGTATACATGCGCACCTTGAGCAGCCTGTGTTTCTAGATCCCAATCTTCGACCAGAGAAGTCATAAATACATCTCTAAATTGAGTTTTTCCAAAATCACTACCAGAGTTTCTGAGTGTAAGGAATTTATACTTCTTGAGTTCATCCTTTCCAAATATGGGATACTTAAATCGCTTTTTGCCATAATCATCACGAGCGACAAGGACCATTGACTTTTGTGGAAAGAGTCTACTCATCCCACCAAATAATCTCCAACCCGTAGGACTGCGGAATACACATTTACCATTTTCGTCAAATATCTCTGTATTGGCTTTGATCTCCCGACGACTCCAGTAGTTTGCCCCAGGTTTGGACCAGATCGAATCATTGACCGTATACCCTTCCATAAACAAGCCATACTCAGGATCAAATAACTGCTTAGGATTTACCATTAGCGAAACAGTAGGAAAGCTAGATTGCTCTTCCCCTACAAAATAAGTGTGTCCTATAATATCGCTCTTGATTCGTCCCCTATAGGCAACGGCTCGGATCACGGTAGTCTCCTCTATTTTGATGGGAGATCGATATCTTTTGGAGTAGCGATTAGGCGTAGAGCCATCTTTGGTGTAGTATATCTTAGCATCCGTAGCAAACAGCTCTAAGGAGACTGCTTGATCATGCCAGCTGGTCTGTTCCGAAAACTCTAAAAAAACCTCTTCCTCTTGCACCTTCTCCGTCTGTGCATTCAGACGTAGCATACCCATATTTCCTATGCATAGGCACAGGACTATTAGGGCAATGTGTAAGTGTTGTTTCAAAGTATACTTGTTTTAATGAGTTGATTGTATGCAATTTACAATTTGTTATGTCAAATTGTTCCTCCAAGGAGCACTATGTTCGGAAACGAAAGGTAAAACTTTATATTTATTTTTCCCAAATATATAACTATTAATGAGCACTAGGGTTATATACATTTAGGATAGCCTGTATCAAATGAAGCCTACAGCTGAGGCTCAAGCGAAATAGGAATTTATATCTTTGCGCAAAAGTACACGACAGGTCATGTTTAAATGGTTAAGTAAATTTATATTATTCACTATCGCTGGTTGGCGTTTCGAAGGACGTTGGCCCAAGGAGATTGACAAGCTGATCACCATTGAAGTGCCACATACCTCTTATTGGGATTTTCCGATTGGGATATTGATGCGACCGATCCTAGGTGTACAAATCCAGTGGGCAGGCAAGGACAGTCTATTTCGATTTCCCTTTGGAGGATTCTTTAAGTGGCTTGGCGGTGTTCCAGTCGTGAGATCTAGAAGCACCAATTTTGTAAACGCCATAGTAGATATTTACAACAAGAGTGAAAAAATGAACATCTGCATAGCAGCAGAAGGAACGCGCAAAAAAGTAGAAAAACTCAAAACAGGTTTCTACTACATCGCAGTTGGAGCGAAGATTCCCATCTTTATGGTCAAATTTGACTACAAAAACCGAATCGTTTGGATGAGAGAGCCGTTTTACCCTACTGGAGACTTTGATGCAGATATGTCTATTATAGACAATTATTTTGCAGGCACACATGGCAAATATCCTGCACAAAGCTATAAATTGTAATTCTTTTAAAAACTAAAACCCTTTTATGAAATTTAGAAACATCTACATTGCGATAACTTTACTATCTCTAGCCTATATATTTATGGGGCACAGCGCTGGTCGTGCAGATGCAGAAAACTGGGGCAACACTGGAGCTCCTGGTGATCAGCTGCAGGGCAACGGTGACCCACGTACTTGTATTTCATGCCATGCGAGTGGTGCTATTTCCGTTGATTTACAAATCGATATTCTGAACGAAGACGGCTCTGCACTTGCCAACAACGAGTACATACCAGGGACAACATACAATATGGCAGTGAGGGTAGAGCGTACTGCTGGCGCAATGCCATCAAAATATGGTTTTCAGATGGTGGCTTTGACAGACTCCGATGAGCAAGAAGTAAACACCTGGGCCAATCCAAGTGCGAATGTTGCCATCGCTACAGCATCCAATACTGGACGTACCTACGTAGAGCAAACGACATCTTCTGATGATAATGTATTTACTATGGAGTGGACAGCACCAGCATCAGGCAAAGGAAATGTTACTTTCTACTCTTGTGGAAATGGTGTGAATAACAATGGCGGAACCACCGGTGATGGAGCTGCTTGTACGACACTTACGCTTGGAGAGGCAGTGTCCAACTCAGTAGTGGCGATCAATTCAGACGCTTTACAGCTAGAGGTAAGTCCAAATCCTGCGACAAATTACTTGAACGTGCAGGTAGATTCTTCTATCCAAGATGACTTTACTATGAATGTCTTGAGCCTAAATGGCCAGTTGATGCAAAGCCGAGCATGGTCTTTATCGTCCAATAATTCTGTCGACCTAGACATAAGCGATTTACCAGCAGGCATGTACTTTATTCAGTTAAGCAACGAGTCTTATAGCACGACGACCAAGTGGGTCAAACTGTAATAGATTTTCTATAATTTTTTTTTGGGCACCACCCATTTGCTGCCGAAGAAGGCAGCAAATGGGTCGGGCTGCTCCAGGCTCCGTTTCACTTCGGTATCCAGCTCCGTACCTCCGCTGGACACGAGTCACTAAGGTGCCTCCCTTCCATATCCCTGGTGCAAGATTCTGTATTTGACTAATTTTATTATCTTTAGATAAATAATTAAATTATGAGTCTAAAGCATTTTTATACTTTATTTCTACTTCTGTTTTTAGGGTTTATATTTCTTAACAATAGTGGTGGTAGAGCCGCAGATGGAGGCTGGGGGAGTACAGGAGCACCTGGAGAAGATTACCCAACTTGTATATTTTGCCATCATGGACTAGGGGATTTTAGTAGTCCGACGCTCAACTTATATGCACAAAACGGGACTTTAGTTGAAGACGGCAAATACTTACCTGGCACCACTTACAACATGGAAGTTATTATTGAATCTAATGAAAATTATATACCTGAAGCCTACGGCTTTCAGATGACTGCATTGATTAATCAGGGATCAGTTGAGGCTAACAATTGGAGTAATATCAGTGACAATGTCCAGATTGCTGATATAGGGCGCACATATATTGAGCACAATGGGCCTTCTACGTCTAATACTTTTACGATGGACTGGACTGCTCCCGATGCTGGGATGGGTAAGTTGACTTTCTACCTAAGCGGAACAGTAGTGAATAACGACGGCACTGATGCTGGAGATGGCGCAAGTATATCGTCAACTAGACTATTCTTAGATGAGGCTATTCCTAACGCTATTACCGACCAAAATACTATGGCTATTCAATTAAACGTAAGCCCAAATCCAGCAACGGATATGATTCATGTTGACATCGATACACCTATTCAGGCTGACTTCATGTTGAATATCTTGAGCCTAAGTGGACAGTTACTACATCGCCAGTCTTGGTCTTCGTCTAATAATTCTATTGATGTAGCAGACCTTCCGCAAGGAATGTATTTCGTACAATTGATAAATCAGTCGAGCAGTACCAGCACCAAGTGGGTTAAGCTGTAAATTTTTTCAAGCTCGTCAAGTTCGTTAGCTCGACGCAATACACGCATCTCAATTACCTATGCAAGATCACGTCCTCGGATATTTTTATGTATTTTAGTATGTGTTGCATAGCTTGACTGTGTATAAGATTAAGCCTCTTCTAAATTCTTTCTCCTCTACTTTCAGCTCCAGAGACAGTTAATAGAGCTGCCCTAAATTAGATAAGCGTATGGAATCGATGGCACAGCCAATCGACTAACAATATTTTATTAGATATCTTGATACAGTGTTTTGACACTGTATCAAGACATTTAATAGGAAAGGTTCGTCGAGGTTTTCAACCTCGATGCTATACACGTATCACAATTAGCTTCCCGAAATGCCTTAAAACAACTGAAACTCCGTTCTCCTATTCTGTTTTCTTCCAGCTTCATCATCGTTACTAGCTACAGGCTTTGTTTCTCCAAAACCCTTTGCTCGAAGGCGCTGGCTGGGTTTCGTTGAAACAAAAAAAGCAATCCATATCGCTGGAAGTATTACAAAAAAAGCGATTGATAAAATTGAAAAACAAACGGGTAAAGAGGTGGTTACTCATAAAAACTATAAAGATTTAGATACTCCAGAAATCAGAAAAGAACTAATAAGGGGCGGCGAAGGTAAAATAAGTGAAGACTTATCAGATTTTGACAAAAAACTTAAAAAAGGCTTAGATTTTAACCCAAGAGACCATAAAAAATAATCACAAATATCTGCCCGTCAAGCTTATATGCATATAATTTATCATGTTTTTTTTGGTTACAATAAAAATTGTTAGTTTTGATACCTAATCCTAACAAAAACACGTTATACATTGTACCGCACGCTATTAGAGTTATTTGAAGACCAGTTCCACCACTATTCAGACTTCCTATTTGGAATGTTTATTGGTTTTATTATGTTCACTATATACGATCTTTTACTTGGCAAACGCAAACTGGTTAGATCATACGAAAGAATAATATCAAGTAAAGATGAAATTATACGATCCAAAAACTTGGTAATTCACGGCAAATTAGAACTTATAGACATAGACAAAAAACACAAAAGATTTTTTAACAGGTTAAAAAATCTATTTAAAGGGACTAAGTAATGTTTATATTAATAATATTAATTTTATTGGTTTTGTCCATTAGGGCAAAAATTCATATAGATAGACGAATACTTAAGCATGAGCTTAAGATACTATATGAAAAAATGGAGATTCTATTACTTCAATCTTCCAACTACATAGATAATGACATGAAGAGTTATCTATTACCGTTTAAGAATATTGCTGTAAACCCTGAGTACTTAGACCCAAAAGTAAGTGCAGCTCTAAGGAGGTTAGCTGAGAAACAGGATACCAAATCCTATTCAGTAGCTCTTTTTCAAGATATAGAAAATCAGTTTCCAGAATTAAAGAAATATAAAGACTCTTTTAATACGCTATGCAAAGAGCTCTTTCAATTGAACTTTTTAAAAATATCCAATATTGATATTTGTGTTTTTTGTTCAATTGTATACTTAACTGAATACTTAACAAAAAGAGGTGTTTACGTAAAAAATATATTTGATACAGTTATAGGTAAAAGTTTTAAGCAGAACCATCAAAGAACGTCAAAACTTGATTTGCCTACATACTTACAAATTACATAGCACTCTGTTTTAGCAGTACGTTAAGCTTCTTACAAATGGTAAAGAGATTAACAAGTGCAAACGTTCTTTAACATCGTGGAAGTTCTAAAAAAGCCTTTTAAGTGCAGTGCGTTTTTGCCCGTGCATTAGAACTGATCCACTCAAAAAATTAGGACATATTATTAGTCCGAAGTTTCTATTTTTCATTTGGTGTAAAGTTGTATGTAGTCCCCAAAAAGTAGGTGGAGTGATTGAAGAAAAAGAGGTAGAATATTATATAATAAATAAAGGACTAATTCTACTTCTGAATATCCCTCGTTAGCTCGATGCTATACACGTATCTCAATTAGCTTTCCGAAAAGCCTTAAAACAACTGAAACTCCGTTCTCCTATTCTGTTTTCTTCCAGCTTCATCATCGTTACTAGCTACAGGCTTTGTTTCTCCAAAACCCTTTGCTCGAAGGCGCTGGCTCGATATTCCTTTTTTGATGAGATAGGATTTTACAGCCTCAGCACGGGCTTCTGATAATGTCATATTATCGAGCTCTTCACCTTTGCTATCGGTATGTCCATTCAGTTGAATTTTTAGTTCAGGGCCATCTATCAAGAACTGATAAAGTCGATCTAATTCTGAAATAGAGATTGGCAAGAGCTCTGCTGACCCAGTTTCAAAAAATACATTATTCAAAACTATAGGTTCTGAAATGACTTCTTCTTTTGGAGTGCTAACTACTTCTTTTGGTGGCAGCTTATGCAATTCTATAATCATTAAAAATGGATCCGTAGATCGTTTCATATCCTCCAATGCGAAATTTTCAGAATGAAATAGATATCCTTCTTTTTGAATATTCAAAGCATACTGTTTGCCAAAAGGTAGAGGGACTAAAAATATTCCCTGATCATCAATCGTCTCTTGGTAGTATGATTTTTTTCCAAGTAAATCGGTGATGTCCAAGTCTGCACTTAAAGGCTGCTTTGTTATTGCATCTACTACTTTGGCCTTCACATAAGTTACAGGTTGCGGCCTCGCTTCTTCATAGAGGTCAAAGGAATAAATATCAATTCTATTATTGTTCTTTAGCTCCTTGTTCATTCGGTCAGTAGCGAAGTAGGCGGTCTTGCCGTCTGCGCTTACTACAAGTGAACCCTCATGACTGGCAGTATTGATAGGGTAGCCAATATTGATAGGAGTACCCCAAGAACCATCAGCTTGTCTGCGAGAATAAAAGATATCATCCTTTCCAAAACCAGCATGACCATTGGACATGAAATACAAGGTTTGATTGTCAGGATGTATAAATGGTGAGGCCTCGTTGCCAGTTGAGTTGATGCGATCTCCTAGATTGACCGGTTTTGCCCATACTCCATTTTCTTGTCTCGTAGACATCCAGATATCTGATCCGCCCTTGCTTCCTTTTCTTTTGGAGGTGTAATAAAGATTTTTCTTGTCTGCGGAAATACTTGGTTGAGTGTCCCAAGCTGGCCCATTGATATTGGAACCCATGTTCTCAGCTTTGGTCCATCTTCCATTTACCACCTCTGCAAAGTAAATGTCACAGCTGCCAAAATCATTTTTTCCATCACACACTGTGTAGAAAAGCATCTTACCATCTTGTGATATAGATTGCGCACCTTCATTTGTCTTTGGGTTGTTTATACTTTTTATAGGACGTGCAGTAGACCATTTTCCATTGACTACTTCACTAAAATAAAAGTCCTCTTGAAAACCATCGTTACGTGTGATCACTATAGTCTCCTCATCAGCCGTAATACTTGGTAAGTATTCGAGCATAGTCGTATTGATTCCTGGCCCTAGTGGGATAGGATCAAAAGGAACAGTGCGATTATCATTTTCAGATTTAAAGCGACAAGATGCGATATGACGCTCCGCTTTGATATTCAGCTTTTCATATTTGCTTTTTTTACTTAGAAAAAGCTCAAAAGCCTTGACCGCTTCAGAAAATTTCTTTTGCTCCATTTTGGCTACTGCGGAGGTGTAGTAAAGCTTGTCTTCATAGTCGGGATCTAGTGCAATGGCTTTTTCGAAATTAGCCTCCGCTTTAGGAAAGTCTTTACGCTCATAGTAGTAAGCCCCTATCTGGATATATGCATCTATAAAATTGGGTTCGAGCTTGGCGGCTTTTTCAAAGTCGGCGATGGCTTTACCGCTCTCTCTAGCCATTTGATATTTCATACCCCGCTTGAAGAGTCGTTGCGCTTTAGTATCGCCAGGTGACTTACGTGTTACGAGATCTTGCGCCTTCATGGTACAGTCACAGAATATTAGACTTAGGCTAATGAATACAAGGGTCTTGACTAATTTATACATCAAAGAGGGATTTTACGGTGATACGGGTATACGTGCTATAATTATGCCTATTATGTATAATTATGCCTCTAAAATTTTCGGAAAAACATGAACTCATAGAGTTGCAAAAAATTGATTGCCATCAATTTAGCTTGTCAATCCTTCATTTTCAACACGTGGCTTATCCGAAATTAATATTTCCTTACCTATCAATAGTATAACGTACTTATTCTCTATTTGACATATTCTGATGCTGCTTATTTGTTTGCAGGCATACCCATAGCGGCTTTCAGTTTGGTGTAGATGTCGGTATTTTCGTAAAATCCTGCAAATAATTCCGCACCTGGGCCATAGGCATATACGGGGATAAGCGCAGCAGTATGATATCCTGAAGAGAAACTCACTTTGAGGCTGTCGACTGTAGATCCAGAATTGATAGCCATACCACCCGTCTCATGATCAGCAGTGACTAATACTAAAGTCTCTCCATCTTCTTGTGCAAAACGCAAGGCTTCTCCAATGACTTTATCAAACTCTAATAACTCAGAGATTACATAATCAGCATCGTTTGCATGGCCACCCCAGTCTATCTGTGATCCTTCTATCATCATAAAAAAGCCCTTGGTATCATTAGGGTCGTCATGCAGTTTTAGAAATTCCATGCCAGCCGTACTAGCTGCCATTAGGTAATCTCTTCCTTTGCTAACAGGGATAGGGTCATCATCGGCAGTGAAGTAGGCAAAGTTTGATTTGGTATCAATCTTTAAGTCTTGGAAATCTTTTTGGAAGTAGTCATTTACCACATACCCATTATCTTGCATCTCTTTGACTAGATTGCGATCATCGTTGGATCTGCGGTCAAAGTATTTTTTTCCTCCACCTACGAAATAGTCAATTTCTGTAAGCATAAAGTCTGTAGCTATGTCTTCATATTGTTTGCGACTCGGACGATGAGAGATAAAAGAAGCTGGTGTTGCATGCACTATGGTAGAAGTCGCTACCATACCCGTAGCCATTCCTAGTTCTTCACATTCTTCAAGAATGGTCTTTAGTGAGCTGCTATCTGGTGCTACCCCTATAGCTCCATTGAAGGTTTTTTGTCCTGTAGAAAAAGCTGTAGCTCCTGCTGCAGAATCGGTGATTATACCTTCGGAAGGTTGTGGATCATGAATACCAACTACGGGAAACTGCTTAATAAAAAGCTCATTTTTGTTTTTAATAGAAGCGGCACTTACCTGAGTGAGTCCCATACCATCTCCGATAAGGAATATTACATTCTTGGCCTTTTTGATTTCCCCCTGATGGGATGAGTTGAATAAAGAAATTCCAGCAGCATTATATTCGTTGCCCTTGTAGCGAGTTTCACCGGACTTATCGGTAGCCGATTTTTTACAGCCAAAAAGTGCAATACATAAGACTAAGAGTATGAGGCTGTTTTTCATGTGAAACGAAGTTTATTTATGCTGTCTGAATATATCTTTTGCCAGGTAATGACTTAATTACACCTTTAAACTCCAAATTTAATAAAAGCGAAGCCATTTCACTATTTAATATTTTGGTTTCATAGCAAAGTCTGTCAAGGCTTGGAGTGTCGAGTTTTTTTATAATGCCTATTATTTCTTTTTCTCGATCATCAAGTTCGATAAATAGCTTGGTTTGAATATGGGCGACTTTTGATTGGGTATTCCAGTTTAAGATGCGTGCTATATCTGCAGCAGACTCTACTAGATCTGCTTGCTTATTTTTGATCAAGGCATTGCAACCAGCAGACATGGGGTCGTTTTTGCGTCCTGGTATAGCAAATACTTTCTTACTGTATGAGTTGGCAAATCTAGCAGTGATTAGTGACCCTCCCTTTTCTGCCGATTCTATGACTAAGAGTGCATCAGATAATGCAGCAACTATTTTATTTCGAGCTGGAAAATGTTCTCTATCTGGCCCTTGGTCAGAGGTGTACTCCGTGAGTATGCCTCCGCTTTGAAGCATTTCTTTTGCGAGCCCTTCATTATTGTAAGGATATATCATCTGCAAACCATGCCCTAAGACACCTACTGTAGACATATCATTTTTTACAGAAGTACGATGAGCTATGCTGTCAATACCATTGGCTAAACCACTAATCACTTGAATATCGTACCTGCGCAATTCTTCAACGATTTGCTTACAGATGTTTTGGCCATATGGTGTTGTCTTTCGGGTGCCTACGATACCAATGGTGCGATGGTAATTGAGATCTGCTTCGCCTCTATAATACAATAGGATAGGTGCAGTCTTATGCACACGAATACGCTCAGGGAAATCCTCATCTTGATGAAATAAAACCTTTATTTTTTCATCTTCTATAAATTTGATTTCTTGCTCTGCTTTGGTGAAGGTGGATTGGGAAAGGATGGTCTCTGCGATATCGAGCTTGAGTCCAGCCACGGAAAGAAGGTCCTTCTTAGAGGCTTTGAACACCTCATCTGCCTCGCCGAAAGTGGCTAAAAGTTTTCTGCTAGTCATGGGACCTACCTGGTCTATCATGGTCAGCGCTAGCCTGTAAAATAGGGTTTGTGACATGTGAAAGAATGATTAGAAACACAAAAATAAGCAATCCAAAGCGTATAAAAGGATGAAAGCGTTAATATTAAATGCGAAAATATTTATAAATGGAAGGAAATGACTAAATTAGCGTGACGTTTGGTAATCTGAACGTCAGAATATCGAAACAATTATTGATTTACCAACTTTAAAACTAATTAAATTATGTGGAAAGAATTTAAGGATTTCATTATGACGGGGAACGTCCTCGATTTTGCTATTGCGGTTATCTTAGCGGGTGCTGTAGGAGTAGTAGTAAATGGATTCGTATCTGATATTATTATGCCTGTAGTAGGTCACTTCTCTGGAGGTATGGACTTTTCTAATTTGAGATATGTACTTTCTCCAGCAACTGGAGCTGAAGGATCAGAAGGGTTTGTTGCTGAAAATGCAATCAGATGGGGTGCATGGTTGAACACTATTATCAGCTTAATTATCATTGGCTTTGTACTTTTCATAATGGGTAAAGCTAAGATCAAGGCTATGGGTGCAGCTCCAGATCCAGCACCAACTGCTGATCAAGCTTTATTGGCTGAAATCAGAGATGCTTTGAAGAAGTAATTTTGAATGATTAATTGTACTGTTGAGTACAAAACGAATAAGTAAAAAAGGCTACTCCATGGAGTAGCCTTTTCTATTTTCTGACTATCCGCATATTGGGTGGTAAAATTGATTATCGGACAGTTGCGGCTTGTGTGCTAATTTAGATGCAACTTTATCTCTAGCGATTTCCAATTCGTAGACCTGAGTTTAATTTATTCTTGTTTGTGTTGAAATCATATCACCCTTCCAGGGTTGATTTTTATTTCTGGGCACCTCTATTAACTAATTAAAGTAGTACCAATACAACCCAGCAAACGGATATTCAGATTCTATTTTATGTACAGGGCACCTCTATCAACTACCTTCTTGGCTGATCAGAAAAGATGATCTTTATTTAGTTCCTTCTTGACAATGCAAGCTTGCATTGTTTCCTTCCTTATTTTGATCTTTAAGATCAAAATTGTTACGCAAAATTAATTCATAAATCATTGTTCGTCAGTAGATTAAATAAGGGTAGACTCCCTGTCCGACTTTGTCATCCAGACGGGCTTCCTTACGCCTCGTCTAAATCCATTCTATACTACTTTCAGCTCAAGAAACAGCTAATAGAGGTGCCCTGTAGTGTATTAGGAGTGAAAAATCACGCTTCTTAAAATTTTGCGTGAAGGATAGGAGTGAAGGACGCGATAGCGGACTGTGCGCAGCACCGCAGCGAATGCGGAGTCACGGATAGCCTGACCCAAAGACATTCGATTTTTTTATCGAATGTCTTTGGGTCACGCCCAAAAAAATCTAAGAAAGCAATTGTTTGACTAAGGTAGAAATTGATTTTCCATCTGCTTTTCCAGCCATAGCTTTTGACGCCATACCCATGACTTTGCCCATGTCTTTCATGCTGCTTGCTCCTGTCTGTGTGATGATTTCTTGGATCTTTGTTTTGAGTTCTTCTGGACTCAATTGCTCAGGAAGATACTTGGAAATAATAGCGATCTCCTCACGCTCTACGACAGCGAGATCTTCACGACCTTGCTCTTCGAAAATGCTCAATGAGTCTTGGCGTGATTTGATAAGACGCTGTAAGATTTTTATCTCGGCATCGTCGGTAAGCTCTTCACCTGTGCCACTGGTTTTGAATTTGAGTATCTCCGCTTTGACCGCACGGATGCCTCGCAGTGCAGCCTGATCTTTTGCTTTCATTGCCGCTTTGAGATCCGGCATCAACTTACTTTCTAAACTCATTTCAATTTATTTTTAAACTTCTATTAATAGGCTTTTGCAAACAAAACGCGCTGTGTAGATGGGTTGCCACTAAAGACACACTTGCCGTCTTCTTGCGGATTGTCAAGTGGGATACACCTTACTGTAGCTTTTGTTAATTCCTTGATTTTTAATTCTGACTCAGAAGTACCATCCCAATGTGCTGAAATGAATCCGCCTTTGCCATTGAGGACCTCCTTGAACTCATCAAATGTGTCTACACGAGTGATGTGGTCGTCACGGTACTTCTTAGCTCGATCAAATAAGTTCTGCTGGATATCCACAAGCAACTGTTCGATATAACCATCGAGTCCTTCCATAGGTACAGAGGTCTTTTCTTTGGTATCTCTTCTTGCTACTTCTACTACGTTCTTTTCGAGATCTCTCTTGCCGATAGCAATACGAACAGGGATACCATGCATCTCATGCTCTGCAAACTTGAAGCCTGGTCTTTTCTTTTTGTCGTCGTCATATTTCACTCTAATGCCTTTGGCCTTAAGTGCTGCCATGACTTTGTCAACTGCCTCATTAATGACATCGTCGGGCTTTGGTATTGGGATGATCATGACCTGTGTAGGCGCCAGCTTTGGAGGAAGAACAAGGCCTTCGTCGTCCGAGTGTGTCATAATAAGACCTCCTATCAGTCGAGTAGAAACTCCCCAACTGGTAGCCCAGACCAACTCTTCTTTATTGTTTTCATTGAGAAACTTAACATCGAATGCTTTGGCAAAATTTTGTCCAAGGAAGTGAGAAGTACCTGCTTGGAGTGCTTTGTTATCTTGCATCAATGCTTCAATAGTATAGGTGTCTTCTGCTCCCGCAAAACGCTCATTGGCAGTTTTGACACCCTTGATCACAGGCATAGCCATAAACTCCTCAGCAAAGGTGGCATATATATTAAGCATTTGGACAGTCTCCTCTACAGCTTCTTGCGAAGTAGCATGAGCAGTGTGTCCTTCTTGCCAATGAAATTCTGTGGTACGTAAGAATAATCTAGTCTTCATCTCCCAGCGAACTACATTGGCCCATTGGTTGATCAAGAGGGGTAGGTCTCGATAAGACTTGATCCAATCCTTGTAGGTATTCCAGATGATGGTCTCACTGGTAGGACGGACGATCAGTTCTTCTTCCAACTTTGCAGTAGGATCTACGATAATACCGTCTCCGTCTGGATCATTCATAAGTCTGTGATGTGTGACGACAGCACATTCTTTAGCAAATCCATCTACGTGTTTTGCTTCACGACTCAGGAAACTCTTGGGAATGAAAAGTGGGAAGCTGGCATTGACATGGCCTGTTTCCTTGAACATGCGATCCAGCTGGTCACGCATATTTTCCCATAGCGCAAAACCATAGGGTTTGATGACCATACATCCACGTACAGCTGAGTGATCGGCCATGTTGGCTCTCTTGACGATATCGTTATACCACTTGGAATAGTCTTCCTCTCGGGAAGTGATGACTTTTGACATATATAATTAAGTAATATTGTGTAAATTAAGTGAAAGCTAATAAATAAGCATTTTAGTTAAAGAGTCTTAATATGGTACGGTATTCGGTCTATTTCTGTGACAAAGATGAAGTATTGAGTCAAAAGAAATGAACAGAGGCGATGTATTAAGTGTTTTTAACTACAAATGCCACTATTTTAATCTATTATTAACATAATATTAGATTCAAAAGTAATAAATTACAGTTGTATCTTTAAGAGAGTTACAGAATTACTGCTTAAATCAATTTGACATGAAAAAGAATAAAATTTCAATCCTTAGTTTACTCATCATGATGGGTCTGTCGAGCGCCATGTTTGCTCAATTTGACGATGTGTATTACAACCCAGACGATTCTGACTATTCAGTAGAAGTAGAAGAAGAGTATGACCAGTCTAGCTACGCTGACGAAGATTACGACAACGACTACTATGAGTATGATGATAATGAGTCATACGATGAATATGATGACTACGATTATTACTACTCATCAAGAATTAAAAGATTTAGAAGACC
>CALJVI010000195.1 GCA_937974575.1 uncultured Saprospiraceae bacterium
TGTTAATGATATTGATGATTGTGTTTCCGAAATAACTGTTACACTTGTTCAAAAAGAAGCCATCATAATAAACGCCGAGATTGATCACATTGATTGTGATGAACAAACTGGAAGCATAAGTTTATTTGTTAGTGGTGGAGAAGGACAGCTGGTGTTTGACTGGTCAGAAAACTTCACAGGTAATGCTTATGAGCTCGCCGCTGGAAGTTACCAACTGGTAGTAAGCGATGAATCTGGATGCACCGCTGAAGAAGAATTCATAATTAATAAGGTGGCTAATTTTACCGCTGAATTTGATATAAATTCACCAGATTGTGCAGGTGACGCAAATGGCAGCATTGAGGTTATGCTCAATGATGCTTCTCTCATCGATGATATAATATGGGACAATGGAATGGAAGGTTCGTTTATTGAAAATCTCGTAGCTGGTAGTTATTCTGTTGTTATTACTGGCTCAGACGGATGTGATCTAACCAGAACTATTGTTCTCGAGTCAACTGCTCCTATAGAACTTGAATCCAAGTATGAAGATAATTTATGCTTTGGAGAGGCAGAAGGCACGGCCTCAATAGAGGCATCTGGAGGTGTTGGACCCTACCAAATATCATGGTCAAATAATCAGACAGGAAATGCAATAGAAAATTTATCCGCCGGCAGCTATAAAGCAACTGTTACTGATGATAATGGATGTATAGCCTATGACACCCTTGTAATTACAGACCCGGAACAAGTAGCATTAGACGAAATTATAGTGGAAAGCCCTGACTGTAACACCGATTACGGTAGCATCATTGTGACACCAAGTGGTGGCACTGCACCTTATATGCTTAGTCTTAACGAGGGTGAATTTCAAATTGAGAACTCCTATTCTAACCTAGTTCCTGGAGAATACTCTTTGGATGTTTTAGACAATTTTGGTTGTCTTTTGAATACGAACGAAATTATCTCTATCGATAATTATGAAGAGATGGATTTAATTACGGAGCCAGAAATAAACCTTATGCTGGGAGACACAGTAAATCTATTTGCTTATGTGT
The DNA here is from genome assembly GCA_937974575.1 of uncultured Saprospiraceae bacterium. Taxonomy (GTDB): domain Bacteria; phylum Bacteroidota; class Bacteroidia; order Chitinophagales; family Saprospiraceae; genus JALZVN01. Next base: position 1,038 of record CALJVI010000195.1, read on the forward strand.
CAGATCTTGAGTCGGAAGTCCAATATGAGTGGTCAATAAGGGATAGTCAATATCTTTCTTGTTTAAATTGTCAAGAACCCACATTCTCTGGATTGGTAACTACATCAGTAGAAGTAAAGGCTATTGATGAAAACGGTTGTGAGACAATTGAAAATGTTGTAATAAGAGTACAAAGCAACAAAAATATCTATGTCCCTAATATATTCTCTCCTAATGGTGATGGTATAAATGATAGACTATCTGTTTTTGCAAATTCAAGTATTGTGCAAGCTATTGATAATTTTAGTGTTTACGATAGATGGGGAAATCAAGTATTCCAATCGTCAGATTTGAATGTAAATAACATGAATGAAGGATGGAATGGTCAATATAGAGGTAATCACATCAATCATGGTGTCTTTGTATGGATGCTAAAAGTCACCTATATCGATGGCCAGTCGGAGATTCTATCAGGAGATGTTACATTAACTCGATAGTCTTGGCAGCGTAAGCTAAATAGGTTCGTTAGGATATAAGTAAATAGATAACTAAACTTAGCCCTTCAAAAGGCTTCTTCGACTTATGTTAAGCAATATTACAAGCAATATACACTTATATCTGTTTCTTAGTCTATGTCTCATAGTCACTTCATGTATTGATGAAGGTCCCACAGACAACATAATCAACAGTAGTGATGCTTTCAAAATAGATCTGTATGAAGATCTTGAACACCCTGATTCTAGGCTATTAGTTAGCCTTGAATCATTTGAAGAGTTCGACTGTACTAATTATGTGATCGAGACATTCAAAACTAGCAGTGATAATAATACCCAAATTGAGTTTGTAAACATCCAAGAACCTGAAGTATGTCTTGAGGGACAAGGGCCTGCAAGTGCCGAAATTTATGTTGAAACGCAACTCAACTCCGAGCAAGAAGTAAAATTTTCATTCAATGATGAAATAGTTGATATAGCTTCACTTATAGAATCTAAAGATACTTATGAACTAGAGCTGAAAACCAGTTACGGCATAAAGTCTTACATCAGTATTTTACACAAAATCCCAAACAATAGTCTGACGCTTATATTTGAGTACAATAGTGAAGATCTATTTGTAGCCATTGAAAAATATATTGAAAGACTTAAAAGTTTTGGGGAAGACACGGAGTTACCAAATGGATATTATGGACACTTTTTGGTTGAGGAGAATACTATAAAGCCCAAACTTGCTGACCACAGTAACTCGATAGGTCTACACCTGGATCTAAGTAACTTGACACATAATGAATTGGATTCTTTACTTACTGAGATCGAACTTACCACCTCTGATTTAGATCCTATGATACAGCTTTCGATATTTAATAAAATGAACTAGTCAATAATTCCGCTGGATTTTTTAATCGCTTTAGATTGCTTTGCTTTCCCTTCTGAAAGATCAAAAACAAGACCTTTAGCCAAAAACTCTTGATATTTTGATTCATAAAATTTATACAATCGAGCAGGTCTATGAGCGACTCCTTCCTGCACTTCATTAAGATCCACTAAGAGGTCCATTGAAAGAATTTTCTTTCTAAAATTTCTTTTGTCCAATTTCACTTCAAGGATGGCTTCGTATAGATGCTGTAGATCTGTAAGGGTAAATTTAGGAGGCAGTAATTCAAAACCTATTGGTTCTATTCTAACCTTTCTTTTCAATCTTTGAAAACAAGATTGAAGAATCTTGTAGTGATCAAAAGACAACTCCTCAATATCCTTCACTTTAATCCATTCCGCCTCGCTCGCAATTCTAGAGGGTCGTATATTGTAATCATGAATCGCCACAAGAGAATAATAAGCTACTGTAATCACTCTTCCTTTAGGATGACGGTTTATATCACCAAAAGTGGATACTTGCTCAAGATAAACATCTTTGAGGCCTGTAAGCTCTTCTAAGACTCTCACCGCAGCATCATCTAGATTCTCGTCTTCCTTGATGAAATAACCTGGCAATGCCCATTTATCCATATAAGGATCTTCTTTCCGTTTGATGAGTAGTACCTTGATATCATCTTCATCAAAACCAAAGATTATATTATCTACAGTAAATGCACTTTTAAAAAAATTGTCGAGTTGGAGCATTGATTTTTGTTAAGACTGCAAAAATTATAATTTTTTTTGTTTTTTACGGTAAATATCTGGTCTTTATTCTAATTGAAATAATTGAATCGACAAATGGACAACATTAATCTTGTAAGTGATACGGTAACTAGGCCTAGCAAAGAAATGCTAGCTTATATGTTTGCGGCTGAAGTCGGAGATGACGTATTCAACGAAGATCCCTCTATAAATGAGCTACAATCATATGCTGCACAGCTATTTAATCATGAAGCAGCACTTTTTTGTCCATCTGGTACTATGACTAATCAAATAGCTATAAACGTCCATACTAGGCCCTTAGATGAGGTGATTTGTGATGAATATTCACATATCTATCAATATGAAGTAGGAGGCTATAGTTTCAACAGTGGTGTTGGAGTCAATCTTATCAAAGGTAAAAACGGAAAAATAACGGCGGATCAAATTGATAAAGCGGTGAAATTAGATTACGACTGGTTGCCAAATAGCACTCTTGTGGTTTTGGAAAACACCTGTAATAAAGGAGGTGGAAGTTATTATACCATACCAGAAATACAAGAAATAAAAAAAGTATGTCAAAAACATGAGATGGCTTTGCATTTAGATGGTGCAAGGTTATTTAATGCTTTGGTTGAAACGAATGAGACGACTCAAGAAGTTGGCAACTTGTTTGATTCCATTTCTATTTGCCTATCCAAAGGACTAGGAGCACCAGTAGGATCATTATTGATCGGAAATAAATCAATTATTAAGCGAGCTAGAAAAGTAAGAAAAGCATTGGGAGGAGGAATGCGGCAGGCTGGATATTTAGCTGCTGCTGGTTTGTTTGCACTTAAAAACAACATTCAAACTCTGAAAAAAGACAATGATCGATGTAAGGAATTAGGAAAAATTCTATCAGCTCAGAGCTATGTAGAATCAGTCAGACCTGTACAGACAAATATTGTGATCTTTGATTTAGCCAACAATATTAGTGCAGATCAATTTCTAAAGGCACTCCAGAAAAAGGGAATTCAAGCTAGTGCTTTTGGTCCAAAAACCATAAGGTTTGTAACACATTTAGATATTTCCGAAAGTCAATTTGAAAAGACGAAAGAGATTTTAATTAGCCGTTTCTCTTTTTGATCTCATCTCTTATTTGAGCGGCTTTTTCATAATCTTCGTTAGAAAGTACGTCATCGAGCATTCCTTCCAATTCTTCTATGGTATGACCTGATAAGCCTACCACACTTTTTATGTCTGCCTTTGTTTGCTTTTTGACTGGTTTTGTAGATTCGATGGTTTCATCATTATCTTCAAGGATTACACCTGCCGCATCTAGAATAAACTCATAGGTGTATATTGGACACTCAAAACGAACAGCCATTGCAAGTGCATCAGACGTGCGAGAATCAATTTCTATTTCTTCCCCTTCTTTGATACAAATCAAGCGGGCATAGAAGATACCATCGAGAAGATTATTGATTACAACCTCTTTGAGCTTGACATCGAAAGTCTCAAGAGCATCTTTAAACAAGTCGTGCGTAAGCGGACGATTGGGTGTCATACGCTCCATTGCAACAGCAATAGCTTGCGCCTCAAAACCACCTATTACGATAGGTAATCTTCTTACTCCATCTTGCTCACCTAGAACGACAGCGTAATTGTGCGATTGTGTTACACTGTGAGACAGCGCTACTATATCTAAAGGAACTTTCTTCATAATTCTCTATTCGCAATTTAGCGACAAAAAGTACTGCAAATACGGCTAAAGCTAAGTCATATTTTACAAGGCATTAAAGATAGTTAAATCTTTATATTTCAAACACTAATTGTTATTTGCTTTGAATTCTTTTAAAGCAGTATTTAGCCTTGGTACTATATCAAACAAGTCACCCACTACTCCATAGTCTGCATTTTTGAAAAATGGAGCTTCAGGATCTTTGTTGATAACAACAATAACCTTGCTTGAGCTAACTCCTGCAAGATGCTGTATCGCACCTGAAATACCAATTGCAAAATATAAATTTGGTCTGATAGCTACACCTGTCTGTCCTACATGTTCATGATGAGGTCTCCAACCTGTATCAGCTACAGGTCTGGAACAAGCAGTAGTAGCGCCTAAGCATTCTGCCAACTCTTCAATGATACCCCACTTATCGGCTGCACCCATACCTCTTCCAGCAGAAACAACCAACTCGGCCTCTGGAAGTGGAACAATACCAGAAACAGTTTTCCTTTCTAGTACCTTTGTTTTGGACGCTTCAATTTGTGTATCTAATGCTTCAGGAGTAACATCAGCACCTAATACTTCAGGCTGGATACTGTTACCCATTAAGGATATGATTTTTACATCTGTATCTAGCTTATAAGAAGCAACCCCTTTTCCGCTAAAAACATTCTTTTCTACAACAAAGCCGTCTGACATAGTAGGCAAAGCCTTAGCACCAGATATAACTCCAGCATCCATCCTAGCAGCTAACCTTCCTACTAAAGATTTGCCCGTAGAATTATGGCTTAGAATAATCACTTTTGCACCTACCTTTTCAGCAGCTTGCGCTATTGCAGAAGTATATGTTTGACTATCAAAATTGTCTAATGCTCCGTTTGAAATAGTAAGCACTTTATTTGCTCCATACTGCCCTAAGGATCCAGCATTTTCAGTATTTCCAATTACTACAGCGGTGCATTCCGTAGACATAAGTTCCGCTACTTTTTTAGCGTAAGTAACTACCTCTAGAGTAGCTTTCTTAAATTGCCCATTGCTATGGTCAGCAAGTACTAATACCATAATTTTATATTGATTTACTTTGTTCTTAAATTACTTTAGACTCTTCGTGAAGCAGTCTTACCAATTCTGCCATGTCTTCTGGCGCTAACATCTTTATAGATCTGTCTTTTGGTACCATTTTGTACTCTACCACTTTCTCTTTATTATCGGAAGAATCTGCAGCGACTACTGCAAGTGGCTTTTTCTTTGCCATCATTATTCCTCTCATATTTGGGATACGCTGTTCCGCCATTCCCTTTGCAGCACTTACTACAAATGGAGTCTCTACTTGTAATACTTCCGTACCACCTTCTATTTCTCTGTTGAGTGTAGCCGTGTTTCCTTCAAGCTCCAAAGAAGTAGCATAAGATACATAAGGCTGGTTGAGCAACTCTGCAATCATACCTCCAACAAGTGATCCATTGTAATCAATGGATTCTTTTCCTGTAAAGATGATATCGTAGTCTTGGCTTTTCGCATAAGCAGCAATTTGCTTTGCTACAAACAAAGCACTTGTTGGCTCTGCATCAATACGAACTGCATCTTTTGCGCCGATTGCCAATCCTTTCTTTATTACAGCATCATTTACTGATGGACCTACATTGATAATCGTAACCGTCCCACCGTTCGCTTCTGTAATTTCTAAAGCACGAACTAATGCGTACCACTCATCATATGGATTCATGATAAATGAAACACCATTGGTATCAAATTCGGTGTTATTATTCGCGAAATTTATATTCGCTGTAGTCTCCGGAGTTTTGCTAACGCAAACTAGAATTTTCATGTATTATATTTAGTATTATTGCTTTGAACTCATAACCATAACATTATATGATAACATTGGTTGTCTCAAAATTCGCACAAAGATAAAATTTTACTAATATTAAGTTTAGTTTGAACTTGCGAAAATTCGCCAGTTCAACATTTTAATGCACTAGAATACATAATGCACTATATATGAATAGATTAGAACAACTTCAAAATATGTTAACTGAAGATCCTAAGGACTCGTTTTTGCTTTTTGCCATTGCAAAAGAGCATGAAAAGACCAATGACCTTGATCAAGCTATTTCATATTACGAGAAGATCATCCAAAACGATTCAAAGTACACTGGTGTATATTACCACCTTGGTGGTGTATTGGCAGAAACAGGTCAAAAAGATGCAGCTATCAAAATATACAATGATGGGATCAATATCTGTAAGGAAGTAGGTGATCAACATGCATTGAGTGAACTCAAATCCGTACTAATGAATTTGGAGATCGAATAAGACATTAATCTTCTTGATAATGACCACTAAATACTTTAGTTGCCTTTCCATTCAGCCAAATGTTTGTATAAGATCCCTCTTTCGCTACTGTAAAACTCACCGTCAAATCTCCACCTTTCGTTTTGATCTTAATCAAAATATCGCCAGCCTCCTTTTTAGCGTACCTGTAGTAAGCGATAGCTGCTGCGGTAACACCCGTACCGCATGAAAGTGTTTCGTCCTCTACTCCCCTTTCGTAAGTCGCTACATGTAATTGGTCATTTTGAATTTCCACAAAATTAACATTAATCCCTTGTTCTTTAAACTCTTCAGAATATCGGATTGCCTCGCCCTGCGACTTAACATCAATGTCATCAATATCTTCTACAAAGATAATATAATGCGGTGATCCAGTATCTATAATATAATAATCTTCGCCTTCGATCACTTGATCTACATTGCCCATTTTCAGCGAAACAGTATTGTCTTTATTGAATTTTGAAATGTGAGGTCCATCTATCGCTAGGAAAGTATTTTCTATGCCAGCTGCTCCAATTTGATGCGCAAAAGCAGTGATACATCGACCTCCATTGCCACACATAGAGCTGGTCTTGCCATCAGCGTTAAAGTAAACCATCTCGTAATCATGAATGGGATGATTCTCAAGTAGGATTAATCCATCAGCACCAATTCCAAATTTTCGATCACAAATACGAACAATGCTATCCACTGCAGTATGAGCAATATAGGTCTTCTCCCTTTGATCAATCAGCACGAAATCATTGCCAGTTCCTTGGTATTTTGTAAATGGTATGTTCATGAATTTTCTAATTAACAGATTCTATTTTTTCCTCAGCTTCTGCTGGATCCACTAGAGGTACGCCTAGCATCTTTGCTCTAATCAAAGCGAAGCCTAAGAAAAAAACAATCATCGCAAGGCCAACAAAAGAAAATTTCCAACCCCAGACATTGCCTAAGTAGTGCTCATCAGGATCTTCTTCAACAGTTTTATTCTCCATAGAATTTACAATCTAGTACCATTTCTTGTTTATTAAAGGCACCTCTAATAAGTATTCTCTTGATTGAACAGAAAGGATGATCTTTATAATAGTTTCTAATTGACAATGCAAGCTTGCATTGTTTCCTTCCTTATTTTGATCTTCAAGATCAAGATTACTACGCAACCGACAGTCATACTTCATTGCTTGTCAGACGCTTAGTTAAGGCTTAACTTCCTCCTCACGCCTCGTATAAATTCATCCTATTCTACTTTCATTTCAAGAAAGAGTTAATAGTAGTGCTCTTAACTTATAATTATGAAAACAAAATTAAGGTTATCTATATAAAAACATATTTTTGCAATAACTAATACATAAGATTTATGATTTCTATTTCGTTTTAATTATAATCTTTTGGACAAGCGATGTGAAATGGTGACGACATAGGGTCAGGCAGAGGCGTTGGCGGAGGAAGACCGAAGGGCCGAGTGAATAACGAGCCATGTAACGTAGCGACCCCTTGTGCGCATGGCCTTGGAGCAAGCCAAAGGGGATGGCCCCGGAAAATAAATATTAGGCCAAAGAGTTTTAGGATTGATATGGCACAACCTTTGAATATCAATATATTATACATAAATTTAATAATACATGCGTAAATTTGGACCTATTATAGTTTGCTCGGTGCTCAGTGCCTTCATAGCTGTATTTACGTATAAATTTTTTGAAGAGCCCAAGACTATTGTCTATAGGCCAAATGCTGCTGCTACGTATACATCCAGTAATTTTGGTGGGCAAAATAATCTTAGTGGATCAACACATCGACCGTTTTTATCCTCCTCTCCTACTGACTTTACGAGTGCTGCCGAATCGGTAGCTCCCGTAGTGGTAAATATCAACTCAATAGACAATAGACGGTTTTGGGAATCCTCGCAAAACTCTACCGGATCTGGAGTGATCATATCACCAGATGGATATATCGTGACGAATAATCATGTAATTGAAGATGGGGACAAATTTCAAGTGACGCTCTATGACAAATCGGAATATGAAGCCACACTGGTCGGGAAAGATCCTTCAACGGATTTGGCGCTTTTGAAAATAGAAAGAGATGTGGAAGTCCCGCACCTACCATTTGGAAATTCGGATTCATTGAGAGTTGGAGAATGGGTGCTTGCAGTAGGAAACCCATTCAACTTGACTACAACCGTCACTGCTGGTATCGTAAGTGCAAAAGGTAGAACCATTGATATCCTACAAGGAAAAAATACTATTGAATCTTTTATACAAACCGATGCAGCCATCAACCCAGGTAATAGCGGCGGTGCACTGGTAAATACCAACGGAGAGCTCGTCGGAATAAATACTGCCATCATCACGAGGACGGGTAGATACGAGGGCTATTCTTTTGCCGTGCCTGTGAACCTAGTCAGTAAAGTTATCAATGACTTGAAGGACTATGGTGTAGTGCAGCGAGGTCTGCTCGGCATAGATATGACCGAAGTTAATGGAGAAATTGCAGAGCGCCTTGGCCTAGAAGAAATACAAGGGGTATATATCAATCGTGTAGAAGTCGGTAGTGGTGCTGATGTAGCTGGCCTGAAAGAGGAGGACATTTTACTCGCTATAAATGGAAAACAGATAGTATCTGCGCCTAATCTATCTGAATTTATTGGTATGCAAAGACCAGGGAATACATTAATAATAGAGTTTCTCCGAAATGGAAAAATTCAAACTACTGACGTACTCCTCCGAAATGAAAAAAACACCACCGATATAGTCACCTTGGATGTCAATGAATTTGATGTCTTGCAGGAAATTGGCTTTGAGCTTAGAGAACTGAGTCAAGATGAAAAACTTCGCCTTAATGTAAAAGGAGTCATGGTCAAAAGTGTATACAAGGGTAGTCCTATAGCACGTACGAATATGGACCCCGGATTTATCATAACCCACGTGAATGATGTGGAGACCACAAATATTGAAGAAGTAGTGGACCTCATAAACGAGGCTGAAGATAAGGTCATGCTAGAAGGAATGTACGAGCATTTTTCTGGCGACTATTTCTATGCTTTTAAGAAATAGAATCGGGTATAATCTATCTACAATACTTGGAGTAGCTTTAATTTTTAAATATTTCTAAACTAATGAAATTCATATCAAATTGTCTAATTTGATATGAAATCTCAATGCATATACTTAATTTTAAGGATGGGAAAAAACGATCTAAATGCCAGCATCAATGAAGACGAGAACAAGCTGGGCGTCAGTCGAATGCAAAGAAGACTCGAGCGAATCTACCTAGGAGGAGGAAAAGCAAAAATAGAAAAACAACACGGCAGAGGAAAGCTAACTGCTCGAGAACGGATAGATTATCTGATAGATGATGGTTCCTATTTTTTTGAGATTGGAGCTTTTGCAGGTTTTGAAATGTACAAAGAACATGGAGGAGCTCCAGCTGGAGGTGTAGTCATGGGTCTGGGATATGTCGCTGGAAAAATGTGTATGATAGTAGCCAATGATGCCACCGTCAAAGCGGGTGCTTGGTTTCCAATCACTGGAAAGAAAAATCTCAGAGCGCAAGAAATTGCTCTAGAAAACAACACGCCTTTGATCTATTTGGTAGATAGCGCAGGTGTATACTTACCTATGCAAGATGAGATCTTTCCTGATAAAGAACACTTTGGAAGAATGTTTAGGAATAACGCTATTATCTCCTCTAAAGGAATCCCTCAAATAGCTGCTATCATGGGCAGCTGTGTTGCGGGAGGTGCTTATCTACCCATCATGTCTGATGAAGCATTAATAGTGGAAGGAACAGGGTCTATATTTTTGGCAGGGCCATACTTGGTGAAAGCTGCCATTGGGGAGACTGTAGACAAGCAAACACTTGGTGGAGCAGAAACGCAAAGCAGTCTGAGTGGAGTGACTGACTACATCATGAAAGACGATAAAGAATGCCTGGACACCATAAAAGACCTAGTAGGCAAGATGGGTAAAATGGACACAGCTGGGTTTGATAGAATAGAAGCAAAAGATCCAAAACTTCCTGCAGAGAAAATTTATGAAAACTTTCCAAGTGAAGCTACGAAGCCATACAACTCTTATAAAATACTAGACAGCATAGTAGATGAAGGAAGTATAACAGAATACAAAAAGACTTATGGCAAAACCATCATTTGCGCCTATGCTAGAATCGATGGCTGGTCTGTAGGTATCGTTATGAATAGCCGAGAGGTGATTAAAAATGCAAAAGGTGAAATGCAGTTTGGTGGAGTGATTTATTCAGACAGCGCAGATAAGGCTACTCGGTTTATACTCAATTGTAATCAAAAAAAGATACCATTAGTCTTTATGCAGGATGTTACTGGCTTTATGGTTGGAACACGCTCAGAACATGGAGGGATCATAAAAGATGGTGCTAAACTGGTAAATGCAGTAAGCAATTCTACTGTTCCAAAGTTTACAGTTGTAATGGGAAATAGCTATGGTGCGGGTAATTATGCCATGTGCGGTAAAGCATATGATCCTAGATTGATTGTAGGTTGGCCAACCGCTAAAATTGCCGTAATGGGTGGAACTCAAGCTGCAAAAGTACTTACTCAAATACAGGTCACCTCATTAAAGAATAAGAATCAACCACCCAATAAGGCTGCAGAGAAAGCACTTTTTGAAAAAATTAAGGCTAAGTACGACGAACAAACAACTGCATATTATGCAGCAGCAAGATTATGGATGGATGCTATAATTGATCCTGTAGATACTAGAAGATTCATATCTATAGGTATAGAGATGTCCAATCACAGCAAAGTAGAGAAGTTCAATGTAGGCGTCATACAGACGTAACGAAGAAGTACTACTTCTAATGAATAGTTGAGAATGTTTATTTGAGTTTGGTTTATTTGGTGTAGCTAATGTAGTATCTAGTTAATAGATACCATATTATCTGCTGCAACTTGAGATATATCAACTACAACATTTACCCCATAAATAATACCCACCCAAAGGACAACTGAAAGTACTAAGCCAAAGAAGGCTCCTTTGAAAAAAGATGGTCTCATTTCTTGAATTTTTACTAATTTTTCCACGATAAACGGTTTTGGTTTGTAATCGTGATATGTTGATATGGGATACTATAATATTTCGTTAGGGCTAATATAAAGAAATATTTCTGATATAAAAGAGCTATTGAGCAGAATTTTAAGCTTTAAGTCTTAGCCTTTACATTCATATACATGGTTATATATATAAATGTTCAATATATCATAGTGAAATATCTAAAATACAGGCCTTTAAGTGGGTAAAAGCAGTGTTTTAGTGAAAATTCAGGAAGAATTAGTGGTGAACACAAAAAAGGGAATGTCCGAAGGACCTTCCCTGCGTTTCGCATAAAGCGAAAACAATATTGGATTAGTATGATTCTTATAAATTACTCTTCTGTAGATGGATTCAAATAAGTTCTTTTAACCTTAGAATTTAATCCTTGGTTTTCAGTATTGAAATCTGAAAGCTCAAATAGTAGACTAATAAGTTTGTCTGAGATAGGACGAAGGGCTTCAGGAACGAATTTGTTCGATGTCATTTTAATAGTGGATTATAATTTTCAAAAGCAGTACATCGATAATATATGCTAAATAACGCTTATAATCAAGATACAAAGCCCAAAAACCGTGGAAAAATTAGTAAAAAAACGAAATATTACCTTTTTGACGGTATAAAAGTAATCAAGTCACAAATTCACGTTTTTTTAGTCAAACAGTTCCCATACCTGATCCTTTGGGTGCGGTGCCGTTATCTTTACCAATTCCTTTTTGACAGGATGCATAAATTCTAATACTCTACTGTGCAAATGTATGGTTGCATCTGGATTAGGGACTGTGAACCCATATTTCAAATCTCCTTTGATAGGGCAGCCAACATGACCCAACTGAGCTCTTATTTGATGGGAACGCCCTGTATGAAGATTTATCTCTAACAAGAAGTGGCCTGCTAATCGACCGATTACAGTATAGTCGAGTTTAGCTTCTTTGTATGTTGTATTATTCTTACCCATCTTGTCGATGACATTCGAAGTATTTTTTTTGTTATCCTTCTTTATATAGTGCTTTAAAGTACCAGATAGCTCATGAGGGGCCTTATTGGTAATACCCCAATAGATTTTCTTGATTTCTCTCTTTTTAAAAACATCATTCATTTTTGCTAATCCTTTGGATGTTTTAGCAAAAAGGATCACTCCGCTTACTGGCCGATCCAATCTATGGATAACACCTAGAAAGACATTACCTGGCTTCTGATGCTTCACCTTTATCCAGGCCTTCACATATTCAGTCAATGGCGTATCCTTTGTATCATCTCCATGGACAAGCCATCCAGCTGGTTTGTTAACAGCTATGAGATGGTTATCTTCATATAAAACCTTAACCTGCTTGATATCTAATTTCATAATAAGTAGTGTGAGGTGCAAAATTAAGTTTAATCTTGGAAATGAAATGATATATCTTTGGGTCAGATAAAATCATTATGCAAATAAGCCTAGGATTCTCCACCTGTCCCAATGACACCTTCATGTTTGATGCCCTTGTCAACAATCGCATCAATACCAAAGGATATACATTTACCACTACATTAGCCGATATAAAGGAGCTCAATGATATGGCCTCCAATGCAGACTTGGACGTAACAAAACTGAGCTACCATGCTTATGCCCATCTCCGAGCAGACTATGTCTTATTGAATTCGGGCAGTGCATTGGGTCACAATTGTGGGCCGCTTATCATAAGCAACAAGCCTATAAACCCAGAAGATATAGCAGGTAAGTCCATTGCCATCCCAGGTCAAAATACGACCGCAAATCTTTTATTCTCTCTCGCCTACCCAAATCAAAAGACAAAAAAAGTAATGCTTTTTCATGAAATAGAAGATGCTGTCGCTACTGGAGATGTAGACCTAGGCCTCATTATTCATGAAAATCGCTTTACTTATCAAGACAGAGGACTTTATAAGGTAATGGATCTTGGAGAATATTGGGAAGGTACCTACCAATACCCTATTCCCTTGGGAGGCATTGTTGCCAAAAGGAGTCTCGGTATGGCGACAATACGTGAAATAAGTCATCTCATTAGCCAATCTGTGCAATACGCCTTTGATCACCCATTGGCTTCTCAAGCATATGTCCTCCAACATGCACAAGAAATGGACCCAGAGGTTGTTCAGCAACACATAGCACTATATGTAAATAAGTACTCTGTAGATCTTGGCAAAAATGGCCGTGAAGCAGTAGAAAAACTCTTCGAAGTAGGACAAAGTAAAGGTTTATTCAAGGCCTCTGAAAAATCAATTTTTTGTTAGCTAACTATTGTTAGCTAAGGAAAATAAAGTATAACTTTGGCGTGCGAACTAATTACTTAATTAACCAATATTTTTAGACATGATAATAGGTGTCCCTAAGGAAATAAAAAACAACGAAAACAGAGTTGCACTAACTCCTGCTGGTGCTTTGGAACTCGTCAAAGACGGGCATAAAGTATTTATTCAGAAAACTGCTGGAGTTGGATCCGGATTCTTAGATACAGAATACAAAAAAGCAGGTGCCAAAATTTTACCTACCATAGAAGCAGTCTACAAGAAGGCTGAGATGATCATGAAGGTAAAAGAACCTATCAAAAAGGAATATAAATTGGTTCGTGAGAACCAACTTTTATTCACCTATTTTCACTTTGCTTCTTACAAGCCACTTACCACTGCAATGGTAAAATCTAAGTCAGTCTGCCTGGCTTATGAAACTGTAGAACTTCCAGACAGATCTTTGCCTTTGCTCGTACCTATGTCAGAAGTAGCTGGCCGTATGTCTATTCAGCAAGGTGCCAAATACTTGGAGAAACCGCAAAAAGGAGTAGGTATCCTTTTAGGTGGTATACCTGGTGTACAACCTGCCAAAGTAATGGTTATTGGAGGTGGTGTTGTAGGAACTCAAGCTGCAAAAATGGCGGCTGGATTAGGAGCCTCAGTTACCATCCTAGATATTGACCTCAACAGACTTCGTCACTTGGACGATATCATGGCAGCAAATGTCAATACCATGTATTCCAATGAATATAATATTCGTAAGCTGATCAAAAATCATGATTTGATTATTGGTGCTGTTTTGATCCCAGGTGCTAAGGCTCCAAACTTGATCACTAGAGACATGCTTAAAGAGATGCGTCCTGGATCTGTACTTGTTGATGTTGCTGTAGATCAGGGTGGATGCTTTGAAACTACAAAGCCAACTACACACAAAGATCCTACTTATATCATAGATGACATAGTGCATTACTCTGTTGCAAACATGCCTGGAGCTGTTCCGTATACATCTACTATTGGTCTTACCAATGCTACGCTACCATATGCGAGAAAATTGGCAAAATTGGGCTGGAAAGAAGCATGTAAGATGGATAATGGACTCAAAAAAGGACTTAATGTAATAAATGGTGATATTGTATACAAAGGTGTTTCTGATGCCTTCAATATGAAGTACCATGATGTTGAAAAATACCTATAAAATAGAAAGAATATGATCGTTGAAAATGCAAAAGATTCAAAATCACTTATAGCTTTAGAGGATAAGTATGGAGCACACAATTATCACCCGCTACCTGTAGTCCTTTCTAAAGGTGAAGGTGTATATGTTTGGGATGTCGAAGGCAAAAAATATTTTGACTTTTTGTCTGCTTATTCTGCTGTCAATCAAGGTCATTGTCACCCGAGGATCATTAATGCCCTTAAAAAGCAAGCTGAGATTCTCACCTTGACTTCTAGAGCATTTTACAATGATTGCTTAGGACCTTACGAGAAGTATGTAACAGAGTACTTTGGCTATGACAAAGTACTACCTATGAATACCGGCGTAGAAGCAGTAGAAACTGCTCTTAAGATATGTCGTAAATGGGCTTACGAGAAAAAAGGTATCCCTACTAATCAAGCCAAAATTGTCTTTGTAAACGATAACTTTCACGGACGTACTATGGCGATCATTTCTGCCTCAGTAGATCCTCAAAGTACTACAGGATTTGGTCCATATATGCCAGGATATATCCTTATACCTTATAATGATGTTGACGCCTTAGAAGAAGTACTTGCCAACGATCCGCACATCGCGGGATTCATCGTAGAGCCGATCCAAGGTGAAGCAGGTGTAATGGTTCCAGACGAAGATTACTTGACACGTTGTAAAGCGCTTTGCGAGAAACACAATGTATTGCTTATAGCAGATGAAGTTCAGACAGGTGTAGCACGTACAGGAAAACTATTGGCGACATGTGGCAACTGTGATTGCCAAGGTCACTGTGAAAACAAACCACAAGTAAAACCTGATATTCTTATTTTAGGAAAGGCTATGTCGGGAGGTGTTTTTCCAGTATCCGCAGCATTGGCTGATGATCATATCATGGAGTGTATACGTCCAGGTGAGCATGGTTCTACTTTTGGAGGCAACCCTTTAGCTTGTGCTGTAGCAATTGAAGCACTAGAAGTTATCCGTGACGAGAAACTTGCACAAAATGCAATGGCACTTGGGAAGGTATTCCGAGCACGCATGAATGCAGTTGCGGAAAAAACAGACTTGATTACTTTGGTCAGAGGAAAAGGACTACTCAACGCAGTACTTATCAACGATACAGAAGATAGCAGTACAGCTTGGGATATATGTGTAGCACTTGCAAATAATGGTTTATTGGCAAAACCTACACATGGTAACATCATCAGATTTGCACCGCCTCTAGTTATGAATGAGGAACAAATGCAAGCATGTTGCGATATTATAGAAAAGACTTTCTTAGAACATAAAGCTTAAGAATTTACGCTTTTACGGAGCTGCCCCTGATCTGTCCTGAAAAGGAACAGATCAGGGTCGGATCATCCGCTCCTATGCGGTGCACATATATCCTATTCAGCCATCAGCTTAGCTCGTCTGATACCAGCCGATCCAAGCTGGGCTTCATTAGGATCTCTGCACACCTTATACCGCTTCTACTCCTCAGCCAAAATCCACCCGCCTTCCAAAAAAATAAATCCTAGCCAATATTATCTATATCATTCTAGTTAGTAATATAATAGTTATATATTAATGTTATGAAATCGCTAACCTCACCAATCTATTTCCTCTTTTTTGCACTGCTATTGTCATCATGTGGCCATGATTTTTTCATTCCCGAGCAAGCAAACCTTTTGATTCTAGAAGAAAAAAAAGATCTCAAAACTTCCATTTCTTATAATCATCTTCAAGCTGCCTATAGTCCTCTAAACCACCTTGGTCTTAAAGTCAGTGGCACTTTCAATTCTGTTAGGCCAAGTACAGAAAATCATTTCCGTAAACTTTATATGGGTGGAATTGGCTTTGGAACTTACACCTCTAAAGTGATAAAACCTCTGAACAAAAGAAAACGCAAAATTCCGGACCACCCACAACTTTGCTTTATAGGTGCAGAAATATACGCTAATGCCTCCTTAGGAGTGATTAGAACTCTTGGTTCTTCAAACAATGTAGATTTCTTTGTACCTGGATCAAGATCAACTAGGTCCTTCGAATCCAATTTATTCAATCCTCATCTAAGTACCCAGCTGTATTGGCAATCAAGAACTTTTACATTGAATTTAGGATTTAGATTGGGTGCTCTATATTATTATAATGCACTTGGTTTTGGTTCTTATAGTGAATCCGATTTAAAGTTTGCAGATAACTTAGTAAAAAATACGCCATTCTTGTTGACAGAGTATGATCTTCAGATTGCGAAAGGAAACAATCGCTTACAAACCTTTTTACAAGTCAGCTGGAACGATTCATTCTCAGAATTTTTTAACCCATATGCTTCAGTTTCATTCGGGCTGAAAATAAATGTACCCAACCTGATCAAAAGTATGAAGCGGATAGAGCATTAGATGGTTTATTCTTTTTTCATTCTATTGAGTATTTTCTTTACAGACCTCTCAAGTTATTTAGCCTGCTATGTAAAATCCAGAATAGATGGCCTTTATCGCTTACCGATTTCTTGTATGATCTGAGTACTTAGTTGTTCTCTCTTTTTGTAGTATCCAATTATTAGACATACGCCTTGAGGACCTCTTTGTCCGCTTGATAGACCTCTCTAATCACTAATACATAGATTTTCTTATTCTTTATACCTCTTCTTCTCATTAACAAGAAAGACCTTGCTCAGAAAATTATAAATGAGTAATAGAAATTAACATATTATAAATTTCCTTAATTTCATGCTAGGCTATATATTAGAGGCCTAATAAGATCAATCCATGAAAAAGCAACCTGAAAATCGCGTCTATAATTTTCCAGATGCAGATCTATATGTACAATGTCTAGAGCGTCTAAAGTACGCGAAGAGAGACTTCAAGCTATTTGCAGACTATGGATATGACAAAGGCAAAATGGAAGCTTTCTACAACCGCTGTGAACGCTTCAAGGAACTGCCCAATGATGATGAGACCGTAGGCGATCAAATGATTGTAACTCAAAAGAAGTACGATGCTGCTGATAAGCTAAAGGCCGCTATACGCAGCATGATGACACGCGTAGCTGTAAAATACCACAATAAAAGCGGTCGATATAGAAAATTTGGGACAGCAAAACTGGGTGACATGACAGATGCTCAGCTCTTATTTTGTGGCAGAAGAGTTGCACGTGTGGCTCGCCAACAAATCGACTTCTTAGCAGAAGTAGGCGTTAATGAAAAAGTAATCTCAAAAGTAGTGGACGCATATCAAACATTTGAAAACGCTATGCACATTCAGCAAGATAGAGTTTCTGAAAGAGACATCTCTGTGGAACGAAGAGTAGAACTTGGAAATAAAATTTACCAAGATCTAATCATGCTCTGCAATATTGGAAAGGATCTTTGGAACGATAAAGATCCAGTCAAATATCAAAACTACTGCATCTATGAATCCAATAATGAACAGAAAAAGGCAAGAAAAAAACCTCCAATAACTGAGGAAGAAGAAAGCCTTGGCTCCTATAAAGGATAAGTAAAGGTCTTGTTATAAAGCAAGGAAGCACATTGTTAGAGTCGTGTAATCATTGTTAGAGAATGGATAC
The DNA here is from genome assembly GCA_937974575.1 of uncultured Saprospiraceae bacterium. Taxonomy (GTDB): domain Bacteria; phylum Bacteroidota; class Bacteroidia; order Chitinophagales; family Saprospiraceae; genus JALZVN01. The sequence goes on from CALJVI010000195.1 coordinate 19,209, forward strand.
TGCTAACCATCCTCATGTCTAATTTTCAGTCATAGTTAACACATATAAAAAATCCAAGTACATAAGAATAAGGTAGTCACTCCCCTACCTGTTATGTAAATTGAACATAGGTTTTGATGGGCCTTCCCGTGATTTATAAGCATATTTTGGCAAGAATTTTTCTCTTACACACTTG
>CALJVI010000196.1 GCA_937974575.1 uncultured Saprospiraceae bacterium
AAAATTACAAAAAGAAGCAGAAGAGAAAATTCAAAAATTAGGCAGTAGAGCAAACAATGCAAAACTCGTTCTAAACTATCTATTTCAAAGACCAATAATAGATGCAAAAAAAGCTAAAGAACTGACAAATCTATCAATGCCTTCAGTCTACACGCTCTTAGAGGAATTAAAGAAAGTAGGAATACTAACTGAAATAACTGGCTCGAAAAGAAGTAAATTATTTTCATTCAAGCAATACGTTAAACTGTTTTCTAAAACCATGATTTAAAAACCCTTCTTAGAAAGAAAAATGTATTCCACCAGAAATAAAAAAGTGTTTGACTCATAATGAGGTAAACACTTTTAATACACGAAATGAATTTGGTCAAGACTTTTCACTTTATAAAAGTACGGCTATAACGCAAAAAAGCCCAGCATTATGCTGAGCTTTTATTTGCGGTCCGGACGGGATTATTTTTTAAGACTATAACTAATTAATAATCATATCTATATAGTTTTTGCTTGTAATTCGTACAACACTATGTACAAAAAAAGAACTAATTTTATCGGCCGTTATTAAAGGTAAATAGAGCCTAAAGGGTATTTATTCCTCTTCAAAATGTTCTTCGTTTAGATTAATCTCAACATCTTCTGTTATTAAATTTGCAACATTCCATGTTGGAAGCATTATATTTTGTATCCATTTGGGCTTTTTCGCATGTAACACTCCTCTACAAGTGCCCACAGCCAATACTAAAAAGTGAGTTAATAGATTATTGTCTAAAGTTAGAGCTCCGTTTTCAGTCTGTTTATCCCAATACTCGTCTGATAACTGGAAATGACATCCACATTCAATAACTAAGATCAATCCATTTCTTTGTTCGAACGAAAATTTAGTTAAAATCCCAACGACATGCTGCTTGCTACTAATATTAATATTTGTTTGAAGTTGTATATCAAATTCTTCTTCTTCTGATATGTAATTTTCTTCAAAATCAGCAAACTGCTCTGTAGTTATATCTATTAATTTGAAAGGTATACTATTTTGTTTTTTCGTCATGATGCTGCAGTTAAAGATTTCAAAAACCCAGTGTCTTCATCTTTTTTTGATTTACCTAATCTCTTAATCTTTGTTGCCTCTTCTGTACTAATAGATAAATTGTAATAGACCGAAACAGGTATAAGCTGTGTCCGCATATTAGTATTACTTAGAGAAGGCTTCTTTATTGAAATAAGAGATATGTCTAACACATTCTCAATTTGCCTAATTTTAGCAAACGTTAGATTCTGCTTCCCCTGCATAATTCTTGTCAAAGATTGAGGAGAAACATCAAGTCTTTTAGCTAATGCTTTTTGTGGAATTCCTATCTCTTTCAATCTACCTTTTATTCTTAGAGCCATTGTCATCAAATCTTCGAATATATCTTTATTTCTTTTATTCAACTCGGCAATTTCTCTCCACTTACTTTTATTGTCTGCAGGCTTAGATATTTGCTTAAGCAGTTCAATCTTTTGTTGTTTATCAAGCTTATTCATTGATAAGTAATTATTATTGGTGATTAATTGAATTTAAAGCAATCCTTTACTTTTGAGAAAATCGGCTGCTTTTTCTAGTTTTTTTAACTCTTTTTTAAAGTGCAAGTCATCCTTCATTTTCTGAACAAGTTTTAAACCAAATCCAGTTATTACATATAGATTATCGTCACACTTAATAGCATACACTCTAACCCACGGCGCTGTATCTTCGTAGCCTTTAGCTTTTACTTCTGTATGAAATCCAGGATGATTATAATATTCAAACGAGTGAAGTGGGAGGAAAATGTCATTAAGTGAAACACTTTCATCTTCTGAAGATTTTAAGATTTTTTGAATAAGTGCATTTCCTTCAATTTTCGTGCGTTTCGCTGCTTCAAATGGAATGGTCGTTTGTTGCCAAAAGTATTTAAGTAGATCTTTATTTTTGCTAAAATACTCAAATAAGTACTCCAAGTCATCATAGGTTTCAGCCATTAAATCAAGGCTATTTAAAGTATCTCCATCCCATTTAATGGCATAAAGGCTTCCGTCTATGATAGTTTCTAGTTCCAAATTCGATACAAAAGTAAACTTATATGTTTACTTACACACTAATTTAACATAAATTATACCAAAAAAGTTGCCCTTGGGCTATAAAATTTAGCTTTTATAATTATTTGCTTAATCAAGAGTGTAAAGACAGCCTCCTAGCTATAACAAAAAAAAGGCTTGACCTCATCACAAGTCAAACCTTAATGCTATGGCTATATTATACAAGCGAAAGAGTTAGCAGCCCCCTCAACTTTTTCTTAATGACATAGATTTTTCATCAATCACCAATGTAATATACTCCTGCCTCTACAATCTCACACTGATCGTCATGACACTAATAAATCTTTAATGTCCTGACAGCCCTACACTTATCACCCCCATCCCATATAATTACGCTATTATTTAACTTTTAAAAATTTAGCGTTATGAAAAAGACAACTTCAAATCCAAAATCTGGAGACAGTTGCGACATCAATTTCAGTAAAGTAAAAGACAGATCTGTAAAGGTCTTTGTTGGAGTCAACAAACACACAGGTGTGGAGATTATTGGAAGTAAAGGCAAATAATATGATGTTGTAACAGATTCCAAAAAACGAGAAGTTACCTTCTCTCAAAGGATAGAGCGGGACGCTCGAGGAAGTTAAGGAACAATCACTTCAAAACGCAAAAAAGCCCAGCATTATGCTGAGCTTTTATTTGCGGTCCGGACGGGACTCGAACCCGCGACCCCCTGCGTGACAGGCAGGTATTCTAACCAACTGAACTACCGAACCAAAATTCTTTGGTATATTTTATTTTATATTTAACTACCGAACCAGTAGTTTGGATTTTCATCCGATCGCTAAGTCTTTCCTTAGCGGATGGCAAAGGTAATATTCTATTACCATATCCGCAACATTGTACCCATAAAAGGTAAAAAAAGTTGCGATAAACTCCACCTTAAGCACTAGATGACCTATATTTGTTAGACTCATTCAAACCAAATTTAAAGATAAATCAGTCGTTATCAAATAGATAGACTGACAAAAACAACTGTATGGTATTCCTTGACTTTGAAAAACCACTCGAAAGTCTTTTCGAAAAGCTCGAAAAAATCAAACAAGTAGGTGAAGATGGCGACATTGACGTCACTGAAATGGTCAGTGAGATAGAGTCTAAAATAAAAAACACCCAAAAAACGATCTACGAAAATCTCACAGGATGGCAAAAAGTACAACTTTCTCGCCACCCTGAGCGTCCGTACTCCCTGTATTATGTAGAGCAAATGACTAAATCATTCACAGAGCTACATGGAGATCGTACATTTAAGGACGATAAAGCCATTGTCGGTGGCTTAGCCAATATTGATGGCACCTCTGTAGTCATTATAGGACATCAAAAAGGGGTAAATACTAAAATGAGACAATTCCGAAACTTCGGAATGGCCAATCCTGAAGGATATAGAAAGGCATTACGACTCATGAAGCTTGCTGAGCGATTTGGCTTACCTGTAGTCTCCTTAATAGATACACCAGGTGCATACCCAGGTATTGAGGCCGAAGAGCGAGGACAGGCAGAAGCTATTGCTAGAAACCTATTTGAAATGGCACAACTGACAGTACCTATCTTATGCTATGTCATAGGAGAGGGCGCATCAGGTGGAGCTATAGGCATCGGTCTTGGTGACCGCATCTTTATGCTGGAAAACACATGGTACTCCGTGATATCACCAGAATCCTGTTCTTCTATATTATGGAGATCTTGGGACCATAAAGAAAAAGCGGCCGAAGCACTAAAGCTGACAGCCGATGACATGTACAACTTTGGTATTGTGGACGGAATCGTAAAGGAACCTCTTGGAGGAGCACATACGGCACCAGAAGCTATGGCCAAATTGTTAAAAAAGCACATCAAAAAAGAATTAGCGGAGTTGATGAAAATGACTCCTCAAAAAAGAATAGATAAGCGAATCAAAAAGTACAGCAAAATTGGACAGTTTGATCGCGTTAAAGCAAACGTTTCAGAAGTTTAATCTACGTAGTAAATAATTATGGGATTTATCCGGTCGATAAAAAAGTCATTGTATGCAAAAGCGTTGGCTAGCAAAGTGAAGGTGTTTACACCTAAGCGTCGATTTCAAGGTTGGGATACAGTTGAAGTATACAATATTTTATTCGAACAGAAAGGCTTGTTTGAGGTTAAGGACATCCTTGCTTTTGCGGAAACTCTTCGCAACAAAGGCAAAACAGTTCACCTATTGTGCTACATGGGCGATTCTACCCAAACTGGTTTAGCATATAAGACCTTTAGCAATAAGGAAATCTCTTTCAACCTAACCCCCAAATCAAATTTAGTAGAAGAGTTCGCAAACAGAAATGTAAATATACTTTACAATCTGATCCCCCTAGAAAGAGAAATATCCGAATTTATCGCTTCGACCTGCAATGCAGAATTCAAAATCGGACTCTTTGACGAACAGCGATCTGGACTAGACCTGATGATCAACCTCAAGGAACCCAAACTTAAAGAATTCATAAAAACTGCAGAGCACGTATTACAAAATACCAATTCATGATAGACCCACAACTGTTCAAAGGTACTGGAGTAGCTGTGATTACCCCTCTTCAAAATCATGACATAGACTATGATGCACTCACAAACATCGTAGAGCATCTTTTAGCTGGAGGAGTAGACTATATTGTAGCATTGGGCACCACAGGCGAAGCAGTAGTCTTATCCGATGAAGAATGCCAATCTGTATTACAGCACATCATAAAGGTGGTCAATAAACGATGCCCAATTGTTGCAGGAATGTTTGGATCCAACAACACCGCCTTGATATGTGAGAAGATAGAAAAATTTGACTTCACGGGAGTAGACGCTATCTTATCTAGCAGTCCATCTTATGTGAAGCCTACTCAAGATGGTATTTTTGCCCACTACCTCGCTATAGAAAAAGTGAGCCCGGTACCCATCATCATATATAATGTACCCAGCCGAACTGCCTCTAATATAGAAGCACAAACACTCATCAAGCTGGCTAGACACAGCAAGAAATTTATCGGCGTAAAGGATGCTTCAGGGGATATGGATCAAGCTCATTATCTCATCCAAAATAAACCAGAACATTTTCTAGCGCTATCTGGTGACGATCCTTCTTGCTTCCACTTTTTGACATCAGGAGGAGATGGAGTCATCAGCGTGATAGCCAATGCATATCCACGCCAATGGTCAAGCATGGTCCAGTATATCGCGCATGGCAAGATAGAATCAGCAAAGCTTATCAACTCCCAACTCAACCCACTGCACAAATGGCTGTACATAGAGGGAAATCCTACCGGCATAAAAGCTGCGATGGAGCATTTGGATTTTTGCTCGCGCGACATTCGCTTGCCCATGTTGCCATTTACCAATCGAAATTCCATACATCTTAAGACCGCGATGGATCTAGCGCAAGTGCAGCTCCAGGATTAATACCATTTATTAAATAGTAATTATTAAGTAGTGTATTTGGAGCGATCCACAGCCTATCGGCGTGGTCGGGCTGTCCGCTACTACCCCAAAATCTGATTGCCATCAGATTTTGGGATACCGCTCCCATCCCTTAGCCCTACGCGCCTCCGGCTTGTCGAGCTCCAGCTATTCGCTTCCGCAACTTTATCAAATTTCAAAATCTACCATTCTATACGACACTAACTCCTATGCCAAGCATAGAAACATAGAATGGTCTAAAACCTGACTTACCAGTGTTAGAAGTAAATAATCTAAGAGAAATTCTTTGTAAATTTAATAAGAACATTAGGGACAGCTATTAATTCACTATCCTCGAGCAACACCTCTTATATGAGAAAAGCAATATTGATATTAACCGCACAACTAATCTTTTTAAGTAGCCTGTATTCACAATACAGTCCTATTGATACAACCACATATATCTTCAAACTCAAAACAACCGAGGCCAGACTAATACTAGAAGACTATAGTAACATGGATGAAAGCTACTTCCATAGTCTAGTAGACTCATTTTCTAATAGACGTACTCCTCTTATAGCACAGTATTACTCTAGCGGGCATTACCTTCAGGCACGTGCAGATGGACAAGCAGTTAACGTTTCATTTGAATCTGTCAATACTATTTCTGCAGTAGTTATACCTAATAATCGAGACCTAATGATTCAAGTCTATGATAGTCTGGGGCAATCCATCACCAATGCAAAGATAGTTGTAGCCAATAAAGAAATATCATACAACTCAAAGAAGGGAGGATACTTTAAACCTAAATGGAAAAAGGAAGGGCTTGTAGAAATCACTACACCAACAGAAACACTTTTCTATCAGTTAGAAAAAAGGGATCAAGGTTGGAAATTATTGAAAGAACGATTTCGATATTTTAGTCGGCGCAAAATAGGTCGCATTGTAACATATCCAATCCGATTAAGCAAAAGCGTTTTTTATTATGTCCGAGGATCTATTAGAACCAAAAGTTTCTCTCCTTACTATTCTGGAAACTTTGCAAACAGATGGCGTACAAAATACCAATACAAGGGATATACAGCAACTCAACAACCCGTATACCAACCAAAGGATTCTGTAAAAGTCAAAGCCTACATTACCAATTACAGAGGTAGACCCTTAAAAAAAGAACTAAAATTAAAACTAACCAGTCGCAATAATGGATCTCAAAATTATTTCGACATCCCTATCCATCCTGACAAGAATGGAAACTATACTTATACTTTCCCTTTAGGAGACAGCTTGACTTTAGATCAAGATTATACGCTTACTTTCTATAATGACAAGAAGTGGCAAAAAAACAGTTTTAGTCAAAATTTCAGATATGAAGATTACCAATTAGATCAAGTCACTTGGGCATTTACACAGTCTAAGGATTTATACCATTTGGGGGAATCCATTATATTTTATGCAGAAGGAAAAGATGCAAACAATAATACCATTCCTGATGGTCAGTTAAAACTGACACTACTCGCAGGAAGGGTGCAAAAACATTTCGACAACCCTAGCTATATTCCTGATACTTTATGGCAGAAAAGCTTAGCCCTTCGCCCTCGTGGCAAAACACAAATTATGCTGCCTGACAATATTCTCCCTTCAGCCAATATGGAATTAACAATGAAGGCAGAATTAGTTAATTCAAATGGAGAAACACACCAAGAGCACTTGACATTTAAAGTGTCTAGAAACCGTGATCGCATTCATGCTGAAATTAGAAATGGAATCGTCTATGCGGAATACCTCCAAGATGGAAAAAGAAAAGATACTACTGGAGTGGTAGGATACTGGTTAAATGACGATGCTGATACTTTTACAGAAGATACCATTAAATTTCCTTTCCAACAACGCATTAACCCTTATGTATATGAATACGATTTTGACACAGACGATGCTTATGAAAGCATTAGTTTAGATGAAAGAGAAAAAGAAGGAATCCGATCTAATGTTAACATTGTTGGTTCTTGGAAAGATGGAGTTGCAGAATTTAGATTCTCTAATCCTCACCAAATCCCAGTATATTATAAGTTACGCACAAAAGATCGAGTTATCCTGCAAGATAGTAGTAGCAAAGTAAGTGATATCATATTCAAAAAGTCAAAATACCGTGGCGCTTATTATATAGACTACAGCTATGTATGGGGAGGCAAAGTATATGAGAAAGAAAATACAATTCGTCCCTATAAAAAACAACTAAGCATCATAATTAATCAAGATAGCAAAGTAAGACCTGGGAACTTAGTACAAACAGAAATCGAGGTTCGTAATTATAAAGGAGAAGCTGTCGAAGGAGTAAACTTAACAGCTGGCGCCTATAATGATCAATTCAAGGAATCAAATAATTTCTCTACTCCACAGATCAGCTACAAATTAAAACGATCTCCATTTAACTACACCAACTTTTCAATTAGTCGACCTGAGTCAAACTACAAGACTTTACCCATGAATCATTCTTTCTACAAAAAATTAAATTTGAAAGATCACTTCTTTCATCGGGTACGCTATGAAAACACTAACGGGATAACACTTCAATATGATAGCCTTACTGCTCCACAATTTGGAACCTTGGCTCAAGTGTCTCCCTATATCATTAAAGATGGAAAAGAAATTCCAGCAGAATTGATCTACATAAACTCCAAACTGGTTTACTATGCAGGCATTACTGTAAAACAGCCATACAGCTTTTTAGGCTTTGATGGAAAAAACACTATAACGATTCGTACCAGAAAAATGGAGTATACACTAAAAGATATTGTACTCAAAAAAGGACATAAGCTAGAAATGATTATTGACCTAAAAACCATCTGGAAATCTGAATTTAAAGATCAAATCACCTCAAAAGGCGTAAGTGAAAAACTTAGTATTCAAGAAAAGAGAATTTTAAACTTCTCCCTCTTTCAATATCAAGATCGAACAAGGTATTCTAGCAAGAAATACATTTGGCAAAAGAATGAGTCTGTTTTTATTATCCCAAAAAATTATAACAATTACTCTTTTACCATTGGCCCTATATTACCTTATCAAAGTACTGGATTTGTAGTCCAAGACTTTTTCATGAAAAAATTCACCCCTACACCAGGATTCAGATATGAAATATTTTCAAGCCAAGAACGATTGTACGAAAACCAAATTTTTGATCCAAATATAGATTTCACCATACCAAATCATCTCACTTATCAGTTGATAGGCGAAGTAGTTCATACCACAGCTGACATTGTTACACAGACCTCAAAGGCAAATTACATGCATTTTGACAACGAAGATTTTGAAAACAAAACCAACCAAGGCAGGTACCATTTCAGATTGAACAGAGATACAAGTCTACTTGCCATAGCCATCACTAATACCCAAGATAGTTTGTTGCGACTGCTAAAACCACATGTAAGTAACCTAAATAATATTAGTGCAGGAAACTATCATATCTATCTACTTAAAAAGAACGGCCATTATTCCAAACACTCGTTCTCCATTAAAGCATCACATTTGTTATATGAAGACTTATCCGATTTAACATTTCAAAAAGATACCTTGGGTGCAATTGTCACTCGTTACACAAATAAACCACTATCCATTCCAGAACGAAAAATGGATCCCTATACTGCCAAATTTTTCAATAAAAAACAACAAGCCATCATTGGAAAAATAAATACGCCGGACAGTACTCTTCATACTTTTAATCTTGAGTTATATAAAGACGATCTCTTCGTAGCAAAAACACAAACAGACAGCAGTGGTTATTATCAATTAGCATGTTATCCCGGTATATATAATTTGAGTATTCAAAATCAGGATGACGGTAGTGCTTTTAACTTTCCTGTTTTTATTACAGACAGTAGCTTAGTTCGCCTAGATTTAATCTACCATCAAAAAGCATACTACCTTAATCGAATTGAAGTAATAGGATATAAGAAACCATTGATTAAATCGGACAACACTACAGGTGGTCTCGCTGTCACTTCAGACGAAATCAGTAATCTACCTATCAGATCTATAAATAGCTTAGCCTCTATTTCGGCAGGAGTTTCATCTAGCGATGTAAACATAAGAGGTGGCCGAACAGATGCAACAGTGTACTATATTGATGGTGTTCAAGTGAAAGGAAACCTCATTCCTGATTCTGAAATAAGTACACGAGCAGTAGATTTGTCTAAAACGGTTACAGGCACGATCACAGATGCCAATGGAAATGCTTTAATTGGTTGCTCTGTTATTTTAATTAATGAAGGAGAAATGATTTCTGGCACGCTTACAGACATAGACGGAAGCTACATGCTTAGGGTTCCTAATGATTTGTTTGAATTGGAATTTAGTTATATTGGGTTTAACACTCAAAGAATTCAAGATATCAATCCTGGATCGCAAATCGATGTTGTACTTGAAGATGGTGTTGAGTTATCAGAAGTTGTTGTTGTTACAGGATATAGTAAATCAAAGTACCAAAGCCTTACTTTGTCTAAAGAATCAACAGATGAGTCTACTCCAGCATTAGAAGGAGGAATCCAGCTTCGTTCTGACTTCAAAGACTATGCTTACTGGCAGCCCAACTTAATAACCGATAAAGATGGTAAAGCGAGTTTTCAAACTGTTTTTCCAGATAAAATAACTTCATGGCGAACTTTTGTCATAGGGATGAATAAGAAATTGCAAGCGGGTATCGCATACGCCAACACACAATCATTTAAGCCGTTAGTTGCGCAATTAGTTACCCCACGGTTTTTAATCGCTGGAGATCAATCTACCATTATTGGTAAGTGTGTCAATTACACTTCAGACTCCTACCCTGTTGAAACCAAATTTTCACAAGATGGAGTATTACTTCAATCCAATACTTTTGACATTAAAGAAGCGCAAATTGAATCTGCTGAAATCAATGCCCCTTCAGATGTAGATAGTTTAAATATCATCTATGAGTTATTAACCGGAGAATATGGAGATGGTGAAAAACAACAAATTCCAATTTTTGAAAATGGAATCGAAGAAACTTTAGGTGGCTTTTACCTACTCGAAGGAGATACAACGTTGCAATTAGAATTTGACAAACAAAGTGGACCAATAACTCTTTATGCACAGAGTGATGTCCTGAGTCTAATGTTAAACGACCTGAAATACCTCACAGATTACCCATATAGCTGTAATGAGCAAACTGCAAGTCGACTGATCGGTTTTATGCTAAAGAAGCAAGTAAAAAAACAACTGAATCAATCTTTTGAAGATGAGGATGAAATCATTAAAATGATAGTTCGTCTTAAGAAGACTCAAAATGAAGATGGATCTTGGGGCTGGTGGGCAAACAACCCACAAAGTCAATGGATTACAATTCACGTCTTAAAAGCTTTGGCTAAAGCAAAGGAGTCAGGCTATACGACGACTGCTTTTGACAAAGGCATTCGGTATGTCACCAACTTCTTACCCGGGGCATCAAGTAGAAATAAGATAGAAATACTAGAACTTCTATCTTCTATCAATCAACGAACTACTTATGATACTTACTTAACGGAAATGGATAGTCTATCACTGCCCCTTAAAGAACAGTACACTATCATTAAAATAAAACAAGAACAGAATCTAGCATATGAGTTAGACAGCCTAGATGCTTACCGCAGAACAAATATTTTTGGAGGAGAATATTGGGGCCATAGCACCATGTCTATAATGAGTGAAGATGTGGACTTGAGTCTTTTGGCTTATCAGATTTATAGAAATGAAGGAGAGCAAAAACACATACGCCCTTTGCGTCAATTTTTCATGATGAGACGCTCTGCCCTAAGCCAAAGTTACGGCCACAGGTTTGGAAGAAACACCTACGAAACGGCTAACATACTAGCAGAACTATTACCTGATCTGCTCAATCAAACTAAGGGGAGCAAAATAACTGCAAATGAACTGATTATAAAGGGAAACTCAACTCAGACAATAAGCCAATTTCCATTCAAACAAGTATTAACTGGCGAGAAGTCTCTTCATATTAAAAAGAAAGGAACAGGTACTCTATATCTAACAGCTTATCAACAATTTATCAACACTGCACCTACTCCAAAGAGAGAGCTATTTGATATAACATCAAAATTAGTCCAAAACAAAAAAGCAGTAAAGAAGCTCAAACAAGGGGAACGTGTCCAATTAATTATAGATGTGGAAGTCACCAAAGATGTGGAATACGCAATGATAAATATTCCCATTCCTGCTGCTTGCTCTTATTATAATAAGACAAACTCAAGAAATGATGTAGAAGTCCATCGTGAATATTTCAGGAATAAAACTGCGATATTTTGCAGAAACTTACCTCAAGGAAATCATCAATTCACGATAGACTTAGAAGCACGATTCGCTGGTAACTATAGTCTTTTACCGACTAAGGTCGAGCAAATGTATTTTCCGATTTTTTATGGGCGCAATGAAATAAAAAAAGTAAGGGTTGAGGAATAAACATATATAAGGACACGGGGTGTATTAAAGTACCATACAAGAGGTGGTTCTTATTGTTTAAAACGAGCTAGAAGATCAGGCAAAGTACTTAATACCGTTTAATTTTTAAGAGCGTATAAGGCAATGAGAACGCTGAGACGAATAGCTTGGAAACGAGAAACGATGCAAAGAAAAACATTGTACCCATTTGATGAACCTCTTAACAATCCTGTTTGCCAATGGAAAGTGGATGTATTATCTTGTTCTAAAGTTATATCTGTGAACTTTACCGATTTACAACTAAAAATTATAGTTATCAGTACTAGAGATTTACATATATTTTCAACTGCTTTTCTCATTTTTTTCTTAGTGAGGTAGAACTTGTCTATATCAGAAAGGTACAAACTCGCATCCTCAACGCAACAACGTCACGTCACCAGAAAAAATCTGTGTAGCACCATTTATGTATTGGACTTCAATCATATAGACATATACTCCAGTCATACATGGCTTTTGTCTAAAACTACCGTCCCACCAATTGCTGTCATCAGTCTTATGAAGACTGAAACTACTTTTTTCCCACAGCTCATTTCCCCATCGATCGAATATGGCATAACTCAAAATATCCACGTCATAAATATTATTTGTAAACACCTCAAATAAATCGTTGGACCCATCCCTATTAGGCGTAAAAACATTAGGGATGTAAATTGGACAAATAGGGTACTCTAGGCTTGAATAAAGTGTATCCAAGCAGCCCTCTTCATCAATAATGAAAATAGAAAAATCTCCAGGCTCTAAGCCGTAGAAGGAATTTATAGTTCTAAGATCTCCGTCATTGAGTGCAAAATTTACCTGTCCATTTCCCCCTTCACTCTCTATGATAATAGACCCGAATACATCTTCACAAGTAGGATCATTGGCTGTAACATCATTTACTATAAGAGGCTGGCCTGAATCAAGCGTTATTTGAGACTCTGCTCTACAACCCTCATTGTCTTCAACCTCTATAGAGTATGTTCCTCGCTCTAATCCATTAAAATTAAATATGGATTGAAAGGCACCCTTATTTATAGAATACATAAACTGCCCTGTACCCCCACTGGCTTTTATATCAAGAGTACCACTCCCATCATTACACCAATCATTCGTGCCCGTCACTTCTAATTGAACTTCTTCACTTGGTAAAATCGTCGCCTCTTTTGAATTTAAACAACCAGAAAAATCTTTAATAAAGATCGTGTATGTATCCGCGACAAGGTTTTCAAATACTGGGCTTTCTTGAAAATTTTCACCATCAATGGAATAACTCACATTATCAAAACCCAATACAATTACTTCCAAGCTACCATTTGGTTCATTACATTTAGTATCCTTTACCAATAGGTCATTTATCAATAAATCTATATTTTCAATTACTGCCGACTGCCGTAATACACAACCTAATGAATCAAGAATATAAACATCATAGCTCCCGGTACTAAGGTCAACGAAGTCAGGAAGCTCTTGAAAATCGATTCCATCTAATGAATAAGTCAGTCCTTCGGGATTATTCGCAATGATAGATATAGTCCCATTATTATTCTCACAAGTAGCATCGGTGGTTATCACTTCGGTTAAATCAGAATAACTTTCACTTGACACCACAACTTCATTAATGATCCCTTCACAGCCATCCAAATCTTTTACTGTGACTGTATACGCCCCACTATTTAAGTTTTCAAATAAAGGGGATTCTTGAAAATTGACACCATCAATCGAATAGACAAGTTCATCACCAGTAGTGTTTATCAGACTTATTGAACCTAGGGTTCCATCACATCTGACCAAAGTGGTTTCTACACCAACTTCAGTAACAATATCAATTCCCGACAAGCAAAACACTAAATTATCCATGCCCATGCCGAATGCTCCTGACTGTGTTCTGCTCCCCTCAAATCTAATAGAGTATACAGACCCTTCGCATCCTTCTAGATTAAAGCCCCAACAAGTAGAAATTCCATCACCTGTACCTGGATCTCCCGCGGATACCGTATCTTTTAATACCACTAGACCCTCAATGTCAAAAGCTTCGATTATAAATATCTCTCCAAAGTCCATATCCAAAATACAGCCGCTAAAACTGTCTACTGGGGATACAAAATCTAATATAATTGGAGGAGCATTTAGACCTTGCAATACACCATCATCAGTCAAAAAGAAGGACCCTATATTTTGATTTGGAGCTGGAGTATCAGAACCAAATATGCTTCCAAAAGCGGTATCATTACCCCCTACTTCAGCCAACCTAGGAAACCCGCCACCTTCCAGCGAAAAAGTTAAACCAAAAGTATCTTGAAACTGATCATGAATAATGAGGCCATCTTCTGAAGGGGTATCCAGAATACTTTCAAAGTCAATTATGATGCAATCTTGAAAAGTTTGAGCATCAACAAAAGAGGCGCAAAAAACTAAAAAGAGAAGTATTACATTTTTTTTCATAGCCAACCATTTATGGTGCTATAATACAATTAGACTAGTTCGTTCTAAAGTTTCATTCTTAGACTTATTGCATTACAAATATTTTTATGCATAGTATTATTTCAATCCATCTAAAATCGGTACTCCTATATAAAGCGGTAAAAGCAACCCCTTTAATTCTTCCAAGATAGAAAAAATAATACGTGTAATTAGAACCCAAAGAAATATTAACAGGAATTTAAACTTAACTTTCCTTTTATTTTTATAAATTAGTAGCAAAGTCATAGCCATGAAAATCAAAGGTCTTGTTTTTTTCTTGTTTATTTTTCTTGTTACCTATTCTCCAGTATTGTCACAAACCTGGGGTATTAGCTTAAACACTCCGGATTCAGAAGATGGATATACATTTTTTTCAGATGAAGGAAAAGCATACCTAATCGATAACTGTGGAGGACTTATCAATACTTGGACCACAGGATTCACTACAAATCATCCTAAGATATTAGCAAATGGACATTTATTATTCCTTGTAAGCGATAGAGTAATTGAAAAAGACTGGGACAATAATATTGTCAACAGTGTTGCTCATGGAGACAATACGCTGTTCCTAAAGTATGAAGTCGAACTCTTACCAAATGGCAACTACCTTTGTGTAGGAAGAAGATCTTTTAGCTTTAGCCAATTTGGAGATTTAGGCTATAGTCTTTTAGGCGTATCTCCAGATCGGATTGATGTAGTAGTCGAGCTAGATAGAAACACTGGAGAGATCATCTGGGAATGGAAAATAATAGATCATGTAATTCAAGAACGTAACTCATTAGAACCTAATTTCGGAATTTTGTCCGAGAACCCTCAACTATTGAATATGGACGCTGTCTCCAAAGCCGACTGGACGCAGCAAGAATCTTTCATGATAAATGGAATGGATTATAATCCAGCTCTTGATCAAATAATTCTTAGTGTTCGTAAAATGAGTGAAATAGTTATCATTGATCACTCTACTACTACAGCCGAAGCAGCAAGCCATACAGGTGGTAGATATGGTAAAGGTGGTGACATCTTGTACCGCTGGGGCAATCCACAAAATTACAATAGAGGCACTGCTGATGATCGTATCCTATACTTTCAACACAATCCTAATTGGATCACAAAGGGAGAATTGGAAGGTCACATCATTTGCTATAACAATGGATTTAAAAGGCCAGGATACTTCTACTCCACTGTGCCAATTATCAGCCCATTAATGGATAGTGAAGAGAATTATATCTTGGACGACACGCTCGCCTATCTTCCTCCTATAGCTCCAATCGAATACAGTGATGTACATACAAATACATTCTTCTACTCCTCTTATACCTCTGGAGCCCAGTATTTGGAAAATGGAAATATCTTTATCACCGAAGGAGTCAATGGTCGTTTGCTTGAAATCAATTCCGAAGGAGAAAAGGTATGGGAATACAATACGCCAAACGTTTCCTACCTCTTTCGAGCAGAACGATACAAACCCGATTATTCTGGTTTTGAAGGATTAGATTTGACACCTGACGGAAATGTGCCTCTCGATTTTAGCAATTATGCATGTACGCTTTATGGACTAAATCCAACCAATAATATCGTCGAAAATTTAGAGGCTTTTGAATTTGAATTTATCTGGTCGGATCAATCTCTTAGTATTCTCAACCTTGAACAAAAAAACTATAATATATCTATATTCAATATGTACGGCCAATCTATACATCAACAAAGTGAATCTATTTCATTGCAATTGAGTCTTGAATTTTTAAGCCCAGGTATGTATGTTGCAAAGTTGACTGATTCGCAATCGAATAAGTCTATGGTAAGAAAAATCATTATTCAGTAAGGCTTTAGATTTGGCGCATTAATTATGGATCTAAAATAATTCGTATAAATAATCGAACTTTTTTTTTGCGATAAGGATAGTAAGGAGGTGACCTTTTTCGGGAACCGCCCGATAGGGCCAAAGCGAATGCGGAGTCCTGAATAGCCTGACTGCTGGCCGACGCCTTTTTGCGGAGTGGCAGCAGGATCGCCCAAATCAATCACCTCTAAAGTCACTTCTAATTCCCCTTGATTCGATCCATCAATTCTTTGAACCTTCCGCTCATGTCTTCCTCTGGGTTTGGACGTTGCTCTTCTATCGTCAGATTTCCGTGCTCGTCCTCGCGAAGTATGAAGCCAAAAATATAATCACTTTCATCGCCTTTGGCCTCAATGTTAGCAATCCCAAATCTGAGATCATTGTACTGCAACAAGCCATCCTCACGCTCTAGAATAGTGTAGTAATCTTTGGAAAACCAACGCAGTACTTTGAAGTCTTCTTCTGATTGGTAGCCAGTAACTAGGTGATGGTTTTTGGGAATAACATTAAACACAGGCACTTCTGGACGAGAATCTAAGATGGAGTAAAACCCTTGGTAAAACTTGTCTTCACCCTCGGCAGTACAAGTCCAGAGAAAGTTATTGAGTATAGTCGGGGAAGTAGTGTATCGGGAATAGACAATCCCATTTTTTTCCAGCGACGCTTCAAAGACAGCATTCACCTTAAACTTATTGTATACCGTCCAGATCAAATACAAGCTGCTGATCGCAATACCCGCCCAGTTGATCCAGTACCTAGCCTTGCTGCCTCTAGTGAGAAAACGTGCTACCAGGAGGCAAATCAAAAAGGGCACTGTATAAAAAGGATCCGCAACTGATATATTATTGAATGCCACTCGATAATCGGAGAAAGGCTGAAACAGCTGCGTACCGTAAGTGGTGCAAGAGTCCAACAAGGGATGCGTAAAAATGGACCAGAAAAATAGCCAGTACCAATCTCGCCAACTGACTTGCACATCCTCTAAATCCTTGCTAATATAATTGCGCTTTAGTATAAATATAAGCCCAAGTATAGCCACTATCATTGCTGTAAATAGCCCTGGACTGATCGCCTGGGTAGACTGATAGCTTGCATAATTGATCGCCACCATAAAAGCACCCAATACAAAGACCCAAATACTGGACATCAGCCACTTGAACACACCACTCTGATGCGAGCCAGACTGGTAAAACTTGGCCGCTAAATAGGCAAACAATGCTGGAGCCGTAATGGCAAAGAAAAAAGAATGTGAAATAGCCCGATGAAAGGCTAGTGCCGTAATATCATCAACAACAAAATTGGCCAATACATCCAAGTCTGGAATAGTGCCCGCTATAGCACCCCAGACCATAGCCCGATTGCCAAGCTTCTTTCCCATTGCTACCTCTCCTACTGCAGCCCCTAAAACTATCTGTGTAATGGAATCCATTTATTTATTCAAGTCGTATTTATTGATTGGCAAAAGTAGTATTAAAACACAACTATACCATTCCTGTTTGGAAAGTTCGTATTAGATTTTGCATACAAAGCTATGATCTCAAACAAAAATGGTACAAGATCAATAAATTTCGAAAATCGCAACTGAAATAGCTTCTTTATGCATATTAGAAATTCGGCAGGCGTCTTTTGCATCGAAACGTTTCCAATATGAAATCGGCTCTGCTCCCGTGAATAACAAGGCAGACTTACTTAAGTTCAATAAAATGACTGTGCCTTTATGCGGAATTTGAAGGCCGCTCAGCGCCTCTAATTCTAGCTTTCGCAGTACGAATAGGCTGTCTTTCAATATCGCATCCTCTGGCAAGGATTGAGCTACAGCGATGCGTGGTATACCTAGCTTATGCTCAACGGTGAAGAATGAAATATTTGAGGTATCAATATTGGCAAAACGATGTACAAATGGCCCTTCTGACAATTCAAACTTACCTCCTGCATAGTGGGTCGGAAGATTCACTTCTCGACTCTGCTCTCCCAAATCCTCCAACCACAAGCGTCCGCCTTGGGTGGCGATATAGCAATAATTGTAATCATGGCGATGCACTAGAGAAGTATCTCCTGGTATAGCCTCAATCTCGAGAATCCGAATTTCTTCGTCTTCATATATGACATGATGCAAGGGCTCCTCATGTACGGGCACTTGCCCCGCAAGATGGCTTACTAGGAAGACATAAATCAAAAGAGTATATATCCGCTTCATGATAGCAAGTTACAAAATAGTCCTTCATTCATATCAAAATAAAAAAGGGAGATAAAAGCCTATCTGGCTATTATCTCCCTCCTTATATTAAAAAAGTGTACTCTTAATCTAAAGTAAACTGAACCTGTATTCCTCCTTGTGTACTCGTGATCGGGAATGCATTACTAATTTTTGGCTCCGTCATATTGTGATCAAAGAATAGTCTCAAATTGAGATTATCATTGACATCATAATCTATAGAAGGTGATATCCTCAAAGAAGTCAATCCTCTAGTCTTGATAAACTGGCCATCATTTAAAGTATGGTTACCTGTAAGATCATCTCTATATGAAAAATCAAATTTGAATGTCAAGTCGCTCGCTTCATTAGTCCCCTTAAGGCCCAACCCACCAGAACCCACTGGACTTTCATCACGACTAGGTTCCTCTTTTGTTTTAGATTGCTTGCCTTTCTTCTTCTTTGATCCTCCCTTGAGAAATCCAATGATAACATCTTTGGCAATATAAGACACCCCTATAGTATACTCTGTAGTCCTCGTTTCACTTAACTGGAAATCTGTAAAACTCATACGGAGATCTCTAGCTTTATTATAATCAAACCGCAGGCTCAACTCATTATCAAATTGCATATCCAATCCGATCAGTGGAGAAAATTGCTCTGTAATACTTATCGCAGGTATTTCATACCTAGAATAGAAATTTTGAGTTATTCCATTTTTCACAAACGGATTGCTGGTATCATAATCCAAATCTGTATTGAATGAATTAATGGTTAAGGTAGAGCGATAAGCATGGTTAAGGGTGAAACTCTTAAATACATTTTCAAATGCAGGTATCTTATCTAAGCCTCTATAGCTTACTCGCCAGTTCACTTTTGGTAGCATCTTCAACTGATTCTCAAAACCAACTGGTACAGTATTCACATCCTTTTCGGTGTAGGCTGCTAA
Source organism: uncultured Saprospiraceae bacterium (assembly GCA_937974575.1). GTDB lineage: Bacteria > Bacteroidota > Bacteroidia > Chitinophagales > Saprospiraceae > JALZVN01. The sequence continues at coordinate 19,423 of CALJVI010000196.1, forward strand.
AAATGCAGGGATTAATACATCTACATTTTGCCCTCCATATCCTTCAGCATAGATCACACTATCTCGATCATGAGTACCTACTCCTAATCGATTAGAAATAATCTCTCTATTGTCTCTGAAGTTTTCAAACAGTCCTGACAATTCTGCATCATCATTATTTCCAAATAAGGTTTGTAAGGCAAAATAGGAAGTCGTGAACGTCCCGTTATCTCGAGGCGTTAAGTGTTCGAACTCACCTGTATCATCATTTTGCAAAAACAACTCTGAGTGATTTCTAGTCAAATTTCTATTTGCTTCTAGCTCTACTCTAAAGTTTTTGAATGGCTCTATAGTCATATTAGCCGTGGCCGTCTGGGTATAACTTTGCGTGATCTCATGATTTTGCAAACACACACCAGTGATCCAGCCTTGTTCTGCAGCATTATCAATCCATCTCTGAGAAGGTTGAAGGCCACTCACAAATTGCCATCCTGGAGCACCAAAACCTTCCTCCAATCCTAAGAAACGTGTACCAGGCAAATATCCAGGCAGCACTGTTCCAAAGTTTTCTTGATAGTTGAGCTTTCCTCTTCTGATCAGCAAGAAAGGACGAATCAATATTTTCTCTGCCACTGATGGAGTGCGCTCTTTCTTCTTTGCTGTCTTTTTATCTTTTGACTTAGCCGTATCCTTTGAAGAATTTTGGAGTCTAGAGCTTCCTCTACTACTCTTCTTTTTCTTGTTGCCATCATTGATCTTCTTGAGATACTTTGACTTATTATAAAGGCTCTCAAAGTTGAGGTCTACAGTTCCTTGTCTATTCTGAGAATTCTGAATAATATTTCCAAGTTCAGTTACATTCAATGCTGCTGCATCCCAAGAATATGAAGTTCCATATTGCACCCTTACATTGATCCAATCCAATAATGGAATCTGTTTGAAAGGTAATGTATAACTCACATTTGCATTATGGTTATAGCTCTTATTTCTACCTAGTCCTCTCAGATTATCAATCAAGAAATTGTCTATCTCTTCTTTAGGTCTACGTTGACCACGTTTTGGATCACCTGGTGTATCATAAAATTCACTCAACTCATCAATAACAGCTAAGTTGTTAGCATTAAAGTTGAAATTCAATGCTTTGGTGATATTCCATTGTAGGGTATAGTTTCTATCCCAGGTAAATCGCTTATCGAAGAATGTGGTAAAGAACGGATTGTCACCTGCAAATCTATACTTGGTCTCCGCTCTAGTTCTATCTAGATTGGTATTAAATGAAAACGAATTAGGCAAGACATTAATATTAGCGTCTTTGATCAAAGCCAGATGCTTCCCAAGTTTTTCTCCCTTGATGATTTTTTTGAACGGTGTGAAATAAAGCGGCTTCATACTATAGTTATAGTTAATAGCACCACGATATTGATTAATCTCATCTTTCTCGATCAGTGGGTTTGATTTTTCGGTTTTGGTTCTACCATAACTGAATGCAAAGTTGGATATATCCCAAGGCAGCGCTACACCCTCTTTGGTCTTTTCTTTACGCACATTGGTAAAGTTGTAAGTCTTGATAGAAGAGATATCCTGAGCTTGCGCTCGGATAGAATCTTTTTCAGGACCACTGGTTCTAGCCAACTTCTCTTTTAGTGGAATATCTAAATCATAAGGATCAAACTCTGGGTTCTTTCTCGTCTCAGAAAGAGAAGCATAAAATGGTATTTTCAATCCCCAATCCTCTGGGAAGAATTTGCTCAACTCCAAACTGGTTGTTGCATCAAAAGAAACCACTTCTTCTCTTTGTGTCTGGCCTAACTTTTCTTCTAATCTTCTCCATCCATTAGAACGATACTCTGAAGCTAAACTTACACTTCCGAAGTCAGCCAGCTGCATATCTAGTCGGGCTACAGCAGCTCCACCAGCACGCTCATCCAATCCATTGACTCGAAGTTCATTTACCCAAACTTCTGCACATACTGGAGCTCCATCCGTACTATTATTACGCACACCTAGCATGATTCCTTTTACAAGACCTAGATTAGGATTTCCTTTTACTTTGATCCTACGTGATGGATCATTAGGATCTATTTGAGCAAAGATATCTGTGATAGACTGTCCTCCACTAGTATTCCGCTCAATTTTTAAATCTTTAAAAATGTCTAGCTCAAAGTTCAGCTCGTTTTCTTTCTTCCACACTTCATTTATATAGTCTTCAGATCCATCATTATTACCTGCCAATCCCTCATCAGAAAGAATTAAGGGGATTTCGTATTCGTAGTAATTTTCTTCATAATCCGATCCCAGTCTCATAAAGAAGGTAAGACTATCGGGTTCGATTCCATTAGAAGTCTCTGCGTGAACAAACATTTTCAGCTTCTCGAAGACACGCATATCAAAATTGATATTCTTATATATGGCTCTAGCATCTCCCGCTTGTAAATCGCAAACACCTATAGATAAGGATTGCTCATTTTGCAAGATTTGAGGAAATGCTCCAAGCGACTGCTCTCTTTGTATGCCTCTTGGGATCACATAGTTAAAAGGTACTTTCTCTGAGTTCTCTTCAATATTTACAGAGTTGACAGAAAACTCAGTCGGATTATCTTCTATGGTCCCACCTATACCCTGATCGACTAAGTTTCTTTGGTAACGTCTCCATTGATTACGCACCAACTCCAATCTTGCAAACCTCAAATTTACTGGGGTACTAAAATTCTTTAAGTACATACGCATAAATCGTATAGATCTAAAGTTTTGAATCCCTCCTACTCGGTTTGTGAACTCATTCAATGGGATAAGGTATCTATACCAGGTTCTCCCATTTCTCCCTTGTCTAGTATCTGCAATAAATCTATTGGGAGCTATACCACCATTCCCATCTTTTTCGATTGGAATTTCATATTGAAAGTAGGACTCTGTTTCATTCAGAGTATTGTCTCTATTCAAATCTTCCGAATCAGGTATATTAGTACTAGACTGTAATCTTCCTCCTGATTGCTGAAGGTCTTGATTTCCATTTGGATCCGAGTTTCCATCCTGGTTATTAAATTTGGTATATCTAGCTAGTAGATTTCCCGTAGCATCTGCTCTAGCCACTAGGTCCTCATCATCATAAAATGCAAAATTATCATTTGCAGGATCTGCTTGTATAGCATTGAGTGCACTAAGACTCATCTCCGCATTTTGATACTCATTTAGGATATCTGCAAACTTGGCCCGCTCCCCTTCATCATCCAAACCATCTAGACCTACATCTTGCTCCATTCTACTTGTCGGATCATTGTCAAAGGCATTGATCACAATCGGTGCTCTAGGGATTCTACCCCATGCTGTTTCATCGACTTGCGTAGGTTGCGACTGAGTGGTCGTCGGCAGTCCATTTTCAAATGCCAATCTGGAATCTCTCAATATATCTTCAGAAATATTACCAAACTCTATAAACATACGTCCATCATCAGCAACTGTACCATTAGCCTCTGGTATAAACGGACTCATCATCCAAAATTCTAAATATTCAATATTCGCTGCTTCAAAGTTATTTTGATTCAGAGCACGCATGACTCCACCCCATCTCGTTTCTGGCTGGGTAAGTAAACCTGCATTATTCAGCCCTGTAGAATAATCTGTACCTCCATTTTTGGCTGGAGCATCAAAATTATAAGGTCCTCTTTCTGTTGGGTAATAACTTAAGTTAAAAGTCTGCGCAGTGCTGTTTTGACCAGGAGGAATCTGTCTGTTTGGAAATATTTCACTTAGACTGATCGTAGTACAGTAGGAGTCCGCAGGTGATCCATCATCACAACGTACAGTAGGATCCAATCTATACCAATTGATCAATCCTCTATTCACACCCGACAAAGTATTGTCTACTTCTTCAGCCTCTGGAAACATAGGATTATTATTACGATCATCATTCTGTGGTACTGATGCTATAAACCACTGGTTGGCTGGCTGACGCAAATCAAATGAACTGGTACTCCCTTCAAAATCATCCAAGTATACCGATCCACCCGTACGGTCTGCTTTCTCCTCATCCGTCTCCCCATCTTTACTTCCTAGGTTGATGGCCTTGGAGTGACCAGGTTTAAGGTAAGCACCTTCTGCTACAAAATTTATTCTTGATGGCTCCTTTGTATCAATCAAAGGTATCTTATCTACCAATTTAGTCAACCAAGGTGCATCCTTATCTAGACTTATATCCAATCCAAAAATTCTATTATTTATAGGATCCTCTCCAATATTTACTTTCTGCGTAAATGGCCTTTCAAATAAATGCATGTAGGTACCACCGATACTTAGCTCTTCACTAAATCTATAATCAGCACGTAAGCCTAGCATCGTCTTATTATTGAAACCAAATAAAGAGTTGTTTTCAAAAGATACATTTACTGGTGTACCTGAGTTTAATATCGCATCATTCAATATCTTGATTCTACCTACATTGTAATCCACTTCATAATCTACACCCTCTACCAACTCTCGACCACCGGCAATAACCGTTACAGATCCTTGTGGTAAGTTAAAGGCACCTAGCGAAATCTCTGATGAGACCGAGGACTTATACGAACCTGCTATCTTAAATCGATTAAACTCCGAAAACTCCCTCGCTTGGGTAATCGTTGAATCATACAATTGATTATAAACATATTTCGCTTCTAGTACAGGGTCATTTATTTGAGATGCTAATGAAGAACCAAATGGCTCCAATACTGGAAACATGATTCTACCCGATTGGGTATTGATCGTCAATCCGGGGACAAAATCAAAGACCCCATCTCGAAAGGGATCCCCTTGAGAGTTAAGATTATCTAAGTTAAACACTTGTATCAAAGGAGTTCCTGACAAATCGCCTTCTGGAAGAAAACGCTTTTCTCCTTGTCCTGGATCTTCATAGTATACATCCAACTTAAAATCTTCTCTACCTACTTGGAATGCGCCAATACCATATACATTCTTCATCATCAAATCCCAACTCGGTACATCTACACGCTGAGTCGTACTCTTCAACAGCTTGACAAAAAGTACCCCTAAGGTATCCGAACCTGTAGGCACATCGTTCGTCAACTCACCCACAGTATATACTTCACCCTTGTAGGTATATTGGTAGGACACACCCAATACTTGATCTGGACGTAGATTTACGTTCACCGATACAAATCCCAGTTGTGGATGAAAACTATATTCTGAAGGACTCAAAAGACGAGCCCTCACTTTTTCAAAATCTTTCGCTTGAGTAAGGTTAAAACTACCACTCTGCAAGGTAGACACAGCATCACTGAGGGTTCTAGTATTCTGATTCCCTAGTATTTTACTGTACAGATTATTCGATTCATTTGCCGGCAAAGCTTCACCATTTAGATCCCTTGCAAAAGGCATAGCTGGAACATTTACAGTCACATCGTTATGTAGTTTCTCTTTCACCCCTTCACCCAAATCGGCTAAAGCTACGATATCCCGGATACCTCCTTCCGTAGCATTTCTATCGTTGGTGATCCATACTTCCATTCTTGTGATATTGAATAGACTATTGATCTGTGGCAAATTCTGCAGCGATCCTTCAAAATGATCTCTATTGTAGTGAGATAGAAAGAAGTGTCTATTCTCATCATACCGATCACAAAACACCTCAAACTCTTGCAGCTCCGCACCACCTTGTATAGACAGTTGTTCTCGATTAGAATTTTGCTGAGAAGCAATAGCTGTTATCCAAAGTTTTCCAAATTGCAATTCGGTAAGAATTCCGAATAAGGATTCTGATCCTTGGATCAAGTTTGTCCTTAGTGGCAAACTTACATTACCAGCCTCTATCCGCTTGATGATTTCATCTTCACTGAAGGCATCACTATCGTAAGCCAGCTTGAGCTGATTCTCTGCATCAAAAGTCGCTTGGGTATTGTAGTTGGTATTTAGGTTCAGTTTTTCACCGATCTTTCCTTGTACACTCATCTGAATGGCCATATCAAAATCAAAGCCCGAATTAACCCTTAGATTCAGTGGGATATTAGGATTATCTACTTTTTGTCTATCGACACCAAAGGTCAAGTTTATATTTCCTTGAGGCTTTATCTTTACATCTGTACCTCCAAAAAGTCTATCAATGAGGCTATCTTCAATATCCAATTTTTTGATTGGATCATTGGCTTCCACGCCAGCTTTACCCGTGCTCACACCAGAGAGCTTACTGAAGTAACTTTCTTGCTGCTCTTTTTCGCTGTATTCCATGTACTCATCAAAGGTCATGTATGTAGGCGGACGATAGTTCTCTTCTCCGATTTTCTCGTAGATGATGTATTGGCCAGACTCAGGATCATACTCCACCGTCTTTACAATGGCAGAAGGATCCTTCAGATCAAATGGATTGTAATTCTCATCAAACACTGAATTTTCGTACCTATCCGTCAGCGGAAAGGTATCTTGCACGATCACTGGCGTTTTCACCGCATAGGGATCTTCAGGCAAATGTGTGAATTCTGAAGCAAAAAGAGAATTTCCTGAAATCAAGAATAAAAGAATCCAGAATTGGAGAGCGTAAATATCTTTCATAATGCGTATAGGGTTAAGACCCTAAAATTTTACTTAACTATACTTTGTAATTAAATGTCTTTCTCGGACCAGTCATATCAATAACACGATTACAACCAATCAATTATATCTAGCACCTTATTTAACTTTTCTAGCCAAATACTGACTAAAGTTACATCTGGCTTTTACGCCAAAAAGAGAAGATAGTTATCCCAATCTTCCCTAAAAATGTAGTAAAACAAGGTAAAAACTTAGGTTAATTGCTTCAAAGCGCCTTTTATCAGTTCCTCTACTGGTGCATCGGGACCAATTTGGCTCATCAAGCCTTGCAAAACCTTTGTAGCCTTGGCTTTATTGAAGCCGAGAGCTAACAGAGCTGATAACGCCTCATCTTGCAAAGTATTGCTTACAAATGTCACAGATCCTGGATTTTGTCCTGCATCTTTTATCAATTTATCCTTCAGGTCCAAAATTATGCGCTGAGCCGATTTTGGCCCTATCCCTTTCACCTTCTTAAAAGCAGCGACATTATTGCTAATTATTGCCAATCTGGTCTCCTCAGCAGTCATCGAAGACAGCACTACCCGCGCCGTATTGGGCCCTACTCCACTCACGGAAATCAAGTGTTTAAACAAAAAACGCTCGATAGGCTCAAAAAAACCATACAGCGTGTGGCTATCCTCTTTTACATGCAAGTAGGTATGCAATTTGACCTCCTTGAGCGCCTCGATATGACTGTAAGTATGCAAAGAAATATGCACCTCATACCCAATCCCCCCTGCTTCCAATTCAATAGAAGTAGGACTTTTAGTAACGATAGGGCCTTTTATAAAACTGATCATATTTGAGCTAAATTAGGCTGCAAAAGTACAAAATATACCCTGATTTACAGCTATACTGACTATACCTAGCTTTTTATTTTTGAGGGGCCATCACGCCGAAGAGGCGTGACCAGGCTATGCGTCACTCCATTTCATTTCGGTGCTGCGCACTCCCGCAAAAAGGCGGGATGACTCCTATCCTTTGTCCGAAAAATAGATACGAATAGAGAA
>CALJVI010000197.1 GCA_937974575.1 uncultured Saprospiraceae bacterium
CAGATATTATGTATTGTATTTTCATTTGCAGCCTTTGCAATGAGCACTACGTCCGCAGATGTGCACCAAGATACAGATCAGTGCACTGAAGAAGTGAAATCTGAGCAAATTATGGAATCCTAGTTTTCGAACCATTATTACTACAAGATAGCCTCAACAGGTTTTACACTTTCAGGTAAATTCGTTTTTCCAAGCATATCTCGCAAGTCAATTTCATTCGTTCTACAGAATGCAGTCATTGGAACATCATTGATGAAGTTTTCGAATGGATCCTCACTGTTGTCTCCTACCACTTCTATTGTTCTAAAAATCCAAGAAAAACTTTTCCTTCAGGCCCTCCCACGGACTGCCGCGAACTAGTGTGGCATCATTCCTATCTATTACTCAAAAGTGAATATAAGTTCAATATTCATGTGCTAAAACAAGATGTCACGATAGGTATTTAAAAGTATATACCGCTCATGGTAAACAGCTGGCTCACAGAGGCTAAACGTATATTATACACTATCTTTTTGATGCATGAGATCCAAAAATTTGTTATTTATTGAAAAAAAAGTTTACTTAAAGTATTAATTTAAGTAGGACATAGAATCACACTGATCCTAAATCAATTGCTGTTGAAAATAAGACCAAATAACTTTTTGAATAGCTAACGGATTAAGAAATTATTATGACATCTTACTTGCAATACTCAGAATTAACCTTACATTTGGTCAACCAATTATTGGTCAACCAATTTATGGTCAACCAAACGAACTATGATTGAGAACTTTAAAGAAATCCAAGTAGAAACTCCTGTTGATGTTATTATTCGTCAAATACAGAGCTTAATAACATCTGGTCAATTATCCCCAGGTGACAAGTTGCCACCTGAACGTAAGCTTGCAGAAAAGTTAGGAGTGAGTCGCTCTCTCGTCCGAGATGCAATAAGAAAATTAGAATTTTACGGAATTTTAAAAACAGTCCCACAGAGCGGAACTGTAGTAGCGGGAATGGGTATTGCAGCATTAGAGGGTCTTATAACAGATGTTTTAAAACTTCAAAAGTCTGATTTTACCTCTCTTGTAGAAACAAGACTTATCCTTGAGACTAATACAGCAAAATTAGCAGCTGATAGAAGAGATGCAGATGACATCATCGCCATAAGTAAAGCACTTGAAGCCTATGAAGCTAAAATTTTACAAGGCGAGCCAGCAGTAGCAGAAGATTTACTATTTCATTTGAAGATAGCTGAGGCAAGTAAAAACGCAGTACTTAATTCACTCATGTTAATTATTACACCTGATATTATAAGCAGTTTTGTTGAGCTCAAAGTATGTACTAATGAAAGATTCGTCAGAGCAAATGAAGAACACAAAGAAATATTACAACATATAATAAATCAAGACGGCAAGGCCGCAAGTAAAGCCATGCAAAATCATTTACGAGATGTTGTTGAATTCAGTAAATTGTAAATACCCTTTAAAATAAAACATTAAGTAATTTTTTTTCATCTCCATGAAACATCATTTCTAAAAGAGATTACTAGATTTTATAGATAAAAAATATTCGTTACTAATTTCTATTTAAAGTGTCATGCTTTTCCCTGGGAGAAGTATGTCCAATCATAAAATAACTAAAAATTCAATACCTAAAAAATTTTTATTATGCAAAACAACGTACTACCAAGCTTCAAAACCATAGGAAGATTACTTCTTATGATTGGAGTTTTTCAATTTTTCACACTTACAACTGTCGTTGCTGCGAATACCAGCCCCTACTATAAGACAGAAGTAATCCAGAAAATTACTGGAACCATTTATTCTGCCGAAGATGGACTTCCTCTTATTGGTGCCTCTATTCTAATAAAGGGATCGACTCAAGGAACAATAACTGACATTGATGGCAGATATGAAATTGATGCTCAACCAACTGATATTTTAGTGATCAGTTATACTGGGATGGACTCACAAGAAATTCTTGTAGGTAACCAAACTGTTATTGATGTAACTATGGGTGCCAATTCTCAACTACTTGATGAAATAGTAGTAATTGGTTATGGTACACAGAAAAAATCTCATAACACTGGAGCCATTGCTAAGATAGGCGGAGGAGACATTGCAGCAATTCAAGCGAACCGTGTTGATGAAGCTTTAGCTGGAAAATTACCTGGTGTTTTGATTCAAAATCAAGATGGAGAACCTGGTGCAGATCCAAAGATTCAAATTAGAGCTGCTTCATCTATTTCCGGTGATTCAAATCCGCTAATTGTTGTGGATGGTTTTCCAATCTCTGGAAGTTTGGCTACAGTTAATCCAAATGATATTGAAAGTCTTGAAGTTTTAAAAGATGCAGCTTCTGCTGCTATTTATGGTTCAAGAGGTGCAAACGGAGTAATCTTAGTTACGACTAAAAAAGGAAAATCCGGTAAACCTAGTTTCAGTTACAATGCGTATGCAAGTACCTCACATAGGTATGTAAATGATGTTGAACAACTTAAGACAGCTGGAGAATGGGCTAATGAATTAGAAGCTGGAATAGCTAATGGCACGTATGACGTTTCAGAAGTAGATCCTGCTTTAGTTGATCATAGAATAAACGCCTTTAGAAATTCCCCAGATGTAGTTGCTGCCGAAGATTGGCTTTTCCAAAATGGTAGTAGTATGAGTCATAACTTCAGTATGAGTGGAGGAACAGATGATATAAACTATTTCGCTTCTCTTGGCTACCAGGACACTGAGGGTGTTGTTATCACACAAGGTTTTGAAAGATATAATGCACGTCTAAATCTTAATGCTAAACTTGGCGATAAGTTCAAAACTGGATTAAATTTTAACGGATTTGTTTCTGATAGAGATATAGTAGGTCATGATATGAGAGATCTCCTAAGAGCATATAGTGTTCATCCAATTTACCATACAGAGGCATCCATTGCATTTGTTCAGGATTTAGATGAAAAAGCCCAAGAATTGGGATTGGCTGGTTTTGATGCTGGTTTTAGAGGTGGAGCTAATGCACCATGGAATAGTAGTATTGATGACTTAGAGCCTGGTATGACTGCTCAGGATTGGCATTATGGAAGAAGTGGTAATGGTATCGGTGGATCTGGAGATGCAGGACCTGCTACAAAGTTAGACAACACGGAAAGATGGCAAAAAACCATTTTCGGTAATGTAAGTACCTATTTACAGTACAATATTGTAGACGGTTTAAATATTAAAACATTATTGGGTGGAGATCTAAGAGATACACGCGACTTTTTCTCAAGATCTCTTGAGTTTGATTCGAGAGCTCGTTCAAATCAAACACGCTTGAATCAGACAGATGTGAAAAGAACTTCTGTATTGAGTGAAACAACTTTGAATTACTCAAAAGAATTAGGTCAACATACTTTATCCGCAGTTGCTGGACTAGAATTTCAAAATTTCTATATTAATGGAATTTCAGTGTCTGGAACAAATGTACCCTTTGGTCTTCCACTAAATTATGCATTCTTAGACCCTGCAGATATTTCTACTTCTGAAAGAAATGAAACTATAGCAAGAAGGAGTGTTTTTGGAAGAGTTAATTATGCTTTTGATAATCGATATTTAGCTTCAGTTTCTCTTAGACGAGATGGTGACTCTAGATTCGGAGCTAATAATAAATTTGCAACTTTTCCAGCAGTTTCTGTAGGGTGGAATGTTCATAATGAATCTTTCTATAACTCAAACTTTATGACAGATGTAAAGCTTCGGTTTAGCACAGGATCTTTAGGTACTACTGCATTTTTGGGAGCCTATAATTCATTGAGTCTATTGAATCCACAAGCAGGTGTTTTAGGAAATTCATTTTTGATTCCTAATGATATTGCGAATCCAAATTTAACTTGGCAGACCAATACAGAGACTAACTACGGAATTAATTTAGGATTCATTGAAAATCGTTTTACACTTGGGGTTGATTATTATACTTCTAATATTGAAGATATATTGATAAATCAAAGTGTATCGGAAGTACTAGGAACTACTTCTATTATTCTTAATTCTGGTGATGTAAAAAGTTCTGGAATAGAGTTTGAATTAGGCGCTGCATTGATTAATAAAAGCAAAATTCGATGGAATGTGAGTGCAAACGTATCCACAGTAACAACGGAAATTACTGATTTAGGAAATCTAGATGAATTACCTCGATCAGATTACGGTCAGTCAGGTAGAAGTCCTGTTTGGAGAAACTACGTAGGTGGTGAAATTGGAGAAATGTGGGGTATCGAAACTCAAGGCCAAGTAGAATCTCAGTATATAGAAGATCCTACTCGTGCTATTGGAATTAACAGCTCAGCGTACTATCTCGTCGATCAGAATGGTGATGGTGTAATAGACAGAACAAAAACTGTTGAAGAAGGTGGTGATTTAGTTAAGATTGGACAAAATACACCAGACTTTTACTGGGGTTTTAATAGTCAAGTAGCATATCAAGATTTTGACTTTTCATTCCAGCTGCAAGGAGCTCAAGGAGGAGAAGTATGGAATGTTGATCCAATCTATTGGCAATCACAATTTGGTCCTAGAGTAAGGGATAGTTTTGATGCTGATGATGACGGTATAGCTGACCATAATGGACTTCACTATGATCAACCAAGAAATCAATTAGATGCGCAAATTCAAGATGCATCATATATAGCTTTGAGAAATCTAGCTATTGGTTATACGCTTACACCAAATTGGGGCAGTAAGGCAAATGCTACTTCTTTGAGAGTATATCTTGCTGGCTCTAACCTATTGTACATTATGGGCGATGATTATACTTCTCTAAATCCAGAGGGTGTAGAGATAACGAATGGTGGTTACTTAGGACCGACAACCTATGGATTGCAAGTAGGAGCTAGTCCAGTTGTAAGAAGCTTCACCTTAGGTATAAACCTGAACTTTTAGTAAATATTAAAAATTAATAATAATGAATAAACTATATATAATATTGGTTGCATTTCTGTTTACAACAGCATGTAACAATGACTTGGAACAATTTCCATCTAACCTTGCTGCTTCTGATTCTTTGACGGATTTTGCAGGAGTACTAAACGCTGCATACTTTTATCAGCATGGAGGAGTTACACCTATGGCGGTGATGGGTGACTTCAGAGCAGACAATGCTTTTATGGATGAAGAACCATATAATGAGTTTGATAAATTCGGTTCTAATTTAACCGATATGGAAGAGCAATTTTTCGGCCCATTCTATACGGCTTTATATAAATCCATCTTAAGTGCAAATAATGTAATTGAAAAGTCTTTAGATGGCACTGAAGTAGGTGAAGCAAAATTTTTACGAGCTTTAGCATACTTTAAATTAGTTCGTGTTTTTGGCGATGTTACTGTAAATCTAGTGGCTTCACCAAGTACCACAGATGGCTCTATTTTAAAAAGAGTTCCAGCGTCGGAAGTATATAATACGGTAATTATTCCTGACCTTGAAGATGCAATTGGAGCATTAGGCACTGAAATAAAGAATGGTAGAGCATCTAAATATGCAGCTCAAGGATTATTAGGAAAAGTGTTTTTACAATTAGGTGATTTTAATAGTGCAGAATCAAATCTAGCTGCTGTTATAAACGGAGCTGCTGATGCAAAAATTAGTTTACAAGCAAATTTTGCTGATATTTTTGGTTTCAGCAATGATCTTAATTCAGAGATAATCTATGCAACTCAAATATCAAGCTCGATAACAGACGAATATGGGTTTTCAGAATTTTGGTCTTGGTCAGCTGGACTAGATACAAAATCTCTTACTCCATTAGATTCGGATTTAGTTGCAGCATTTGACGCTGTAGCAGGAGAAGTAATTGACACTATTGGTGTAGATTTGAGAAGAGCAGTTACTATTGACACTGATTTAATGGCATCTCCAAAGTTCCCACAAGCCGATGGCCCAGATCATGATTGGATTGAATTGAGGTTAGCTGATGTCATACTCATGTATGCAGAGTCTATGAATGAAAATGGTTCTTCAGCTGAGGATGTTCTTGACTTATTGGATCCTATTCGTATCAGAGCTGGCCTACTTCCTTTGGATCATGGCGTTCTTAATACAACTGATTTGGTAAGACAAGCTATTCAAGATGAAAGAAGACTTGAGCTAGCCTTTGAAGGACAAAGGTGGTTTGATCTAGTAAGAACGGGTACCGTAGATGCTGAAATGGGGCAATCAATTGATAGTAAATATCATCTATTTCCAATTCCAGATTCGGAAGTTTTAGCAAGCTTTGGAGTAATTACACAAAATGACGGTTACTAAATTATACTTTTAAAAAACACAATACAATTCAAAATTGATTTTCATTTGCGGTTTCATTGCTTGTTCGATTTCATTAATTGAACGGCAATGATCCTGCAAAAGGAAATCTTTATCCTATAAAAATCCCTTTGTACTAAGGAATTTGAATTGATTGTTGGCTTTAGTGCTAATACTTGTTGAAATTTTATGCCACAAAAAACATCCATATTGCAAAAATTAGTTCTATTCCTTCTTGGGATAGGCCCTGGGATTTTTGCCATAGGTTATACTATTGGTACAGGTAGTGTTACGTCTATGATCGTAGCGGGGAGCAGTCATGGAATGGAATTACTATGGGTTCTTGCATTAAGCTGTCTGTTTTCTTGGGTCTTAATGGAAGCTTATGGTAGATACTATTTAGTAACTGGTCAAACCGCACTCTTTGCTTTTCGAAAAAATTTAAAATTCGGTAGCCTAATCTCTATTTTAATTATCATCGGAATTACTTTTGGGCAATGGAATTCTCTTATTGGTATTTTAGGCATTTCAGCAAATGCAATTGTAGAAACATTGAGCTTATTTATCCCTTCTATCAAGGGCAATGAATATTGGTGGATCTTGGCAACAGCAATAATAATAATTGGAGCTATGTATACTTTTTTGTGGAAAGGAAATTATTCGATTTTCGAAAAAGTATTGCTCTTTTTTGTCTCACTTATGGGGATCTCCTTTTTCCTTTCTCTCTTTGTAACCTTACCAGATCCTGCGGAAGTAATTAAAGGTTTTATCCCTTCGATACCAAAAGTCGAAGGCGGCAAAATGCTAGTTGCAGCATTTGTTGGAACGACTATGGCTTCTGCAACTTTTATATCGAGACCTCTTTTTATTCAAGGCAAAGGTTGGAAGAAAGAAAATTTACAAGAACAGCGAAAAGATGCACTTTGGGCAGCCATTCTTATATTCGTTATTAGCGCTTCTATTATGTCTGTTGCTATGGGCGCATTTTACCATGAAGGAAAAGTAGTAACCAAAGTCTTAGATATGGTTTATGCACTAGAACCTATAGCTGGACGCTTTGCTATAGTCTTATTCTTTATGGGTACATTGGCGGCAGGATTGTCATCAATTTTCCCAATTCTAATGATTACACCATTAATGATAGCAGATTATCAACAAGGAAAATTAGACACTTCTTCCAATCAATTTAAAATACTAACGGGCATCGCTTGCCTTATCGGATTGACGGTCCCAATACTAGGCGCTAATCCTATTAGCGCACAGATTTTAACACAAGTGTTTAACGTATTTATTCTTCCATTAGTAATACTTGGGATCATGATTTTAATAAATAAAAAGAGTTTAATGGGCGAAGAAAAAGCAGGTTATATTTTAAATTTAGGTTTAGGTTTATCTTTAGTTTTCGCATGCATTATTTCTTACAATGGGATATTAGCAATTTGGGAAAGGATATAATCCTTAAAACCATAATTGTAAAATTTAAAATAAAGTACTTCATGGAGAGAATAGAAATCAAAAAAATATGAATAATAAAAATAGAATTTTCCTGATCATGCTTATAGCTCTTAGTATCTGTATGATATCATATAGTTGCTTTAACACAGGCGATAATTCTAACAAGATTGGATCCCAAAAAAATCTATATCCTAGCGACATAAGTTCTTTTTTCGATCAATGGAACCTTATATTAGGTGATGGCACGAATGCTGGTCAAGCAATCAATTTTGAGCATAAAGATTTCTTTTATATTAAAAATGATGGTAAAACAGATTGGATTGTTTACAAAACACCTAATGCAGGTAATACCCATGGAACTTCAAACAACACAAGAACAGAATTGGCACAATTGAAAAAATGGTCGCCTATGACTGAAAATAAAATGCATGCTACACTCAAGGTGATGAATGTAGCAACTACAGGTGACCCAAAAGTTGCTTCTACTTATTCTGTGGTCATTGGACAGATTCATAGTGCTGATGGACATGAAAACGAACCACTTAAGATTTTCTATAAAAAATTTCCGGGTCATACGAAAGGTTCCGTCTTTTGGAATTATGAGATCAATACGGCCGGTGATAACAATTCTGGTAGATGGGATTACTCCTACCCTATTTGGGGTTATGACTTTTCTGATGTAGCAACGGAAGAAAACATCTATCCCCCAGAACCAAAAGATGGTATCGCTTTGGGTGAAGAGTTCACCTATGAAATAGAAATTAAAAACGGCATCATGGAACTCAAATTTTATAGTGATGGTCATGAGACCAAAAGATTTAGCAAGAACCTTGTGTCGTCTGAATATTCAGAGCGATCAGACATGCCAGAACAAGTCAAAAATTTGTTTGTACCCATTGGTCAGGATGGGGTTGAACGCAAAAACGCTTATGCAGATGAAGGACTATTCTTTAAACTGGGGTGCTACAATCAAACCAATGGTAAAGATCCTAAAGTTAATAAGGTCTGGTGTTCTGGTGCAGAGACACATGGTGGCGATCTTCAAAAGCAATATAAGGATGGCAACTATGCTGAAGTGTGGTTTAAATCAGCAAATATCCAAATTAGTAAGGATGCCATATCTAATGCCGGCTACTTTGAAGCTAATGATGGTTTAAGCAAGAAGGTAGTTTACCCCAATGAAGTCATTCCTTTTATGGATAAATTTAAAATGTTAATGGGTGACGGAACGAATGTTGAAGATCTTTCTAAATTCGAACATAAGGACTTTTTCTATACGGTAATAGATGGTACAAGACGATGGGTAGTTTATAAAACTCCAAATTCTGGTGTCACTTCAAAAAACTCTAGCAACACAAGAACAGAACTACATCAGAAAAAAGAATGGACTCCAGAACAAGGAGGTAATCTAACTGGCACTTGTAAAGTAATGCAAGTTTCTACTTCTGGAGATGCCAGAGTTGCGGCATCCTACTCTACAGTGGTTGGCCAGATCCACAGTGGTGAAGGACACGAAAACGAACCTCTAAAAATATTTTACAAGAAATTTCCGGGTCATACAAAGGGATCTGTCTTTTGGAATTATGAAATTAATACTAAAGGTAACAATTCCAAAAGATGGGATTATTCTACAGCTGTATGGGGACATGATATGTCCGTCATTGGAGCAAATAAAACTACTTATCCAGCTGAACCAGCAGATGGTATAGAATTGGGAGAAGAATTCAGTTATGAAGTTAATGTATATAAAGGCATAATGTATCTTACTTTTAAAAGTGAAGGCCATAAAACAAAGACATTTACTAAAAACCTTATTTCTTCGGAATATGTAAATTCATCTGATATCCCAGGACAAGTCATGAAAATATTTGCTCCAATAGGACAGGATGGAACAGAGCGCAAAAACGGATACAAAGGAGAATTAAACTATTTTAAACAAGGCGCTTATAACCAAACCAATGGAAAAGATCCAAAGTCTAATATGGTTTGGTGTGCAGGTGCAGAAACCTATGGAGGAGATATTGAAAAGCAATATAAAAATGGGTGCTTTACGGAAGTGTGGTTTAGGGAAGCCTCGGTAGGATCAGGTAAAGCACCAGAAAGAAAATAATAAGAACAACTACATCTTGTAATAGCATATATAGCTAGTAGAGAACCTATTCAAATAAAAGTAGATAGATAAATCAATTTATAAAGAATATTAAAACTTGAATATCAAATGAAAATAGAACCAAGTAAAGATTTCTTTTTTGGAGACAAAATGGAATGGGAAGAAGTAGGTCCTGGATTAAAAAGACAAATCATGGGACATGATGGCAAAATCATGTTAGTTAATGTAGACTTTGAAGAGGGTGCCATTGGTAAAATGCACAAACATTATCACTCACAAGTAACATATGTGGTAAGTGGAGAATTTGAAATGACTATTGGAGACCAAGTAAAGACTCTAAAATCTGGGGATTCGTTTTATATTTTACCTCATGTGATGCATGGCTGTGTATGCACCAAAGCTGGGAAGCTCATAGATGTTTTTAGTCCAGCTAGGGAAGACTTTTTGGGATACGAAATGCTAGACTTATAATGGGAAAAACTATAAAAGGATTACGTTGGGGTGTTGTAGGTCTAATTGCCTTGGCAGCTGTTATTAATTACATTGATCGTCAAGCGCTGCCCGTATTATGGCCTGATATTGCAGAGGAGTTATACCCAGAGAAGAATGCAGATGAACGAAAAGAAATTTATGCCATAATATCTACTGTTTTTATCTTTTCATATGCATTTGGACAAGCCATTTTTGGAAAAATATTCGACAAGGTAGGTACAAGATTAGGCTTTGCATTATCGATTGGTTTTTGGTCACTTGCCACAGCAATGCATGCATTTGCAAGAGGGGTAGTAAGTCTTAGTATTTTTCGCTCAATACTAGGCGTTGCTGAAGCTGGTAACTGGCCAGGAGCGGCAAAAGGAAATGCAGAATGGTTTCCGACTAAGGAAAGAGCATTTGCTCAGGGTCTTTTTAATTCTGGAGCAGCTATCGGTGGTATCATTGCCTTCCCAGCTATTGGAACCTTATCTATTTATTTTGAATGGCAATACATTTTCATAATGGTCAGCTTACTCGGATTCCTATGGCTAATACCATGGTGGGTATTAGTAAAGTCTCCCCCTTCAAAACACCCTTGGATTACCGATGAGGAACGCGAATATATTTTAACTGGGCAACAAAATCAAGATTTAAACCAAGATGGAGATTTTGATGAAGGCTATACCCCTGATACATCTGAACTTTTAACTCACAAAGAAAGTTGGGGCGTTATCATTGCTTCTGCAGCTATAGATCCAATTTGGTGGTTATTTATTTTTTGGATTCCCATCTACCTAAACGAAGTTTATGGAATGGATGTGAAATCAATTGGCTTCTATGCATGGGTACCATATGTAGGTGCAATGCTTGGAGCCTGGTTTGGTGGACTTTTAGCACAAAACCGAATAAAAGTAGGCTGGTCAGTAAACAAAACACGCAAATTCGTTATATCGCTTGGTTGCTTAATCATGTTGCCTACCTTGCTTGCAATGTCAAATCCAGGGGGCCCAACAACAGCAGTATTATTAATGGCAGTCATCTTATTTGGTTTTCAAACAGCAATTGGGAATGTACAAACTTTGCCTAGTGATTTATTTGGTGGTAAATCAGTAGGAACACTTTCTGGTTTGGCTGGTATGGCGGCAAAGTTAGGAGCCTTTGGATTAACTGCCTTGGTGCCTTGGTTAACCTCAGGTGGGAACTATACTCCTGCATTTGTAATCGGTGCTGCGCTGGCTTTGATTGCAATGGCAAGCATCTGGTTATTGTGTCCTAATATAGAAGCAATTAAGCCAACCAAAATATAAACATAGATCAAATATTTAAATAAAGTCAGAAACAATTTTACTTTTGAAACATCAACAAGTAAAATATTAAACTAAAATAAAAAATTAATAATGAGCACAAATAAAGTAGCAATAGTAACTGGAGCCACAGGAGGAATTGGTTTTGAAGTAGCAAAAAGATTAGGTAACGATGGATATACGGTAGTATTAAACGGCATCGATGATGATGAAGGAATAAAGAGATGCGCTGAACTTGTAGCAGCAGGAATTGATGCCGAGTACTGTGGATTTGATGTCACGGATGAAGAGGCTGTTACCACAAATATTGTCAAACTAGGTGAGAAATATGGGAAAATTGACACTCTTGTAAATAATGCTGGAGGTTTAGGTGGAAGATCTAGATTTGAGGTAATGACTACTGAATTTTATAGAGGCGTAATGGCCCTGAACTTAGATTCTGTATTTTTTGCTTCAAGAGCTGCGATTCCTTTTTTGAAAAAAGGAGAGCATCCTTCTATCATTAACTACACTTCTAATGCCGCATGGAATGCTGGAGGGCCTGGAGCTGGAATCTATGGAACTTCTAAAGCAGGAGTACATGCCATTACTAGAGCTCTAGCTAAAGATTTAGCAGAATATGGTATTAGAGTAAATGCCGTTTCTCCTGGAACAATTGATACTCCATTTCATAAACAAATCAAATCCACAAAGCCTGAAGTATTTGCTTCGTGGGCGAATAATATAATGCTAGGTCGATTGGGACAACCGGAGGATGTTTCTGGTGTGGTTTCTTTTCTAGCTAGCAAAGATGCATCATTCATCACAGCTGAAACTATTCAAATTGGTGGTGGACAAGCATTAGGAATATAAATTAAGAATTAAATAAAAAGAGTAATGAAAAAATTTAAAGGTAAAGTTGCTGTCGTAACAGGAGGTGCCAGAGATATAGGTAGATCAATATCTATTAAGCTTGCTAAAGAAGGCGCCAAGGTCGTTGTGAATTATTACAATTCTAGATCTGGTGCAAAGAAAACTGTTGATGAGATAAAATCATTTGGAGGTGAGGCGATTGCAGTAAAAGCTGATGTATCAAATTTAAAAGACATTAAAAAGCTTAAAGCGAAAGCGGTTAAAACTTTCGGAAAGAAAATTGATATTTTAGTTAATAATGCAGGAGGTCTGTTTGCGCGAAAAACATTGCAAGAATTTGATGAAGAATTTTACAACTTACTTATGGATGTAAACTTCAAGTCTACTGTATTCGTAATGCAAGCATTTGAACCTTTGATGGGTAAAGGCGGCTCTATTATTAACCTTTCTTCTTTGGCTGCTAGAGATGGCGGTGGCGGAGGTTCTTCATTATATGCCTCTTCTAAAGGAGCTGTAACAACATTCACCAGAGGAATGGCAAAAGAACTTGGACCTAAAGGCATTAGGGTAAATTCGTTATGTCCAGGGATGATAGCTACAAAATTTCATGATGACTTCACAAAAGATGAAATCCGAAAGGTCGTTGCGGGTAAAACCCCTCTTAGAAGAGAAGGTAGTGCGGATGAAGTTGCTGATTTAGTGGTTTATTTAGCTTCTAAAAGTAGCTCCTTTATCACAGGAACCAACTTTGATATTAATGGTGGATTAGCATTTAGCTAAAAAGCCGTTTTAATAACATTTCATTGGGCAATTGGTCAATTGACTAATTGCCCAATAATTTGAGACGAGGTCTTAAAATTGATTTTATCATTAACAATAAATAATAGTAATGAAAAATGTAGTAACCTTTGGAGAGATCATGCTACGCTTGACACCTCCAAACTTACGCCGATTTTCACAGGCAAGTTCTTTTGATGTGATATATGGAGGAGGAGAGAGCAATGTCGCAGTATCCTTAGCTAACTATGGTATACCTGTAGACTTTGTGACTCGTCTTCCAAAAAATGACATTGGAGATTGTGCGCAAATGGAACTTAGAAAAAGAGGTGTAGGTACATCAAATATACTTAGAGGTGGAGAGCGCTTAGGAATCTACTTCCTGGAAATAGGAGCTGTAAGCAGAGGAGCGAAAGTAGTATATGATCGTGCTCATTCTGCGATGTCAACTATTCAGAAAGGAATGGTAGACTGGGAGGAAGTATTCAAAAACACACAATGGTTTCATTGGACGGGAATTACTCCAGCAATTTCTCAAGGGGCAGCAGATGCCTGTTTAGAAGCAATACAAGTAGCTAATAAAATGGGAATCACCGTTTCAACAGATTTAAACTATCGAAAGAAACTTTGGAAATATGGCAAACAACCCTCAGAGATAATGCCAGAGCTGGTAGCAGGTTGCGATGTCATTCTTGGCAATGAAGAAGATGCAGAAAAGCACTTTGATATCCATCCTGAAGGTGTAGATGTGACCAAAGGACATTCCATTGATGCAGGTGCATATATCTCAGTTGGGAAACAGTTGATGGAAAAGTTTCCAAGATGTAAAAAAGCTATCATTACCTTACGTGGCTCTATAAGCGCTTCTCATAATACCTGGTCGGGAGTACTCTATGATGGTAAAAAATTGTACACCGCTCCTACTT
This sequence comes from uncultured Saprospiraceae bacterium, assembly GCA_937974575.1. Lineage (GTDB taxonomy): Bacteria > Bacteroidota > Bacteroidia > Chitinophagales > Saprospiraceae > JALZVN01. The sequence goes on from CALJVI010000197.1 coordinate 14,148, forward strand.
ATCAGATCACTGATATCGTTGATCGCGTTGGTGGTGGAGATAGTTTTATGGGAGGTCTGATTTATGGATTAATCAACTATAGCAACGATCAAGACGCACTCAACTTTGCAGTAGCAGCATCATGTCTGAAGCATACTATATATGGTGACGCAAACTTAGCGACCATAGAAGAAGTCGAAAAATTAATGAGTGGTGACGCAAGTGGACGAGTAGCTAGATAATAACTTTCTAAGAAGCATAATTCGTACTGTGAAACACTGCAGTTTTATTTTTGCGTCACTACTTACTATTTTAAACTAAAAAATAACTTTATACTCTAAATGGCAAGATTTTCAAGAACACAAGTTGCACAAATAATGGGAAGTACCGGAATGGTACCCTTGTTTTATCATCCCGATGTAGACACCGCTAAAAAAGTACTAAACGCCATCTATAAAGGTGGTGCCCGTTTGTTGGAATTCACCAACAGAGGTGACCAAGCTCATCAGGTATTTGACGAATTGAACAAGTATGCTGCTAAAGAACTACCAGAGTTAATCCTTGGTGTTGGCTCTGTAACCGATGCAGGTGCAGCTTCCCTTTATATGCAATTGGGAGCTAACTTTGTAGTGACACCAGTACTTAGAGAAGATATAGCTATAGTGTGCAATCGCAAAAAAGTACTCTGGTCGGCAGGATGTGGAACCTTGACTGAAATCGCAAAAGCAGAAGAGCTAGGTTGTGAAATCGTGAAGTTGTTTCCAGCCGGTACTTATGGACCTGGATTTATAAAAGCCATAAAAGGACCTCAACCCTGGACAAGTATAATGCCTACCGGTGGAGTATCTCCAGATGAAGAAAATCTTAAAGGGTGGTTTGAAGCTGGTGCCTACTGTGTTGGAATGGGCTCCAAGCTAATGGCAAAGAATGAAGATGGGAGCTTTGATACAACTAAAATCGAAACCCTAACGAGAGGTGCCTTAAAAATCATTTCTGGTCTGAAAAAAATCTAAATAGAAATTTTCGTTTTTTAAGAAATATGTAAACCCTGATCATTGTTTTTATACAGTGTTCAGGGTTTAAATTTTTAACCCCCTCCCTACTCTCTTTTACAATTTGAGCAAGTACTTAAATCTGGGATCTACCCCCGAGTAAAGGATGGTAGTGATGCCGCCTCTTTGCGGCAGTCCGTGCAGAGGATGGTGGCTAGCCAAGGACCGGAGTGAACACGGAGTCATGAACAGCCTGGCCCTAAGAGCCGATTTTTCATCGGCTCTTAGGGATACTCCCAAATCAAAAAAATAACACTCCTTAGCTCACCTTATTCTTCCAATACTTTGACATTTTGTCAGGTTTTTCTCAATTTTGACCTAACTTGTAGGCTATAAGTTAACAGATACTCAAGTAGCTGATAAACAGATTTCTATGTATAATGATAATCCAACTATAAATAACCTTAAAGATAAGTCAGTCGACGAAAGTAGGCAGGGCGAAGCTTTGGACCTAAAGACACCAAATACTGAAGGTGGCAAGAAGTTTTATATTGAGAGTTATGGCTGCGCAATGAATTTTTCGGATTCGGAGATTGTAGCTAGTATTTTATCCAAAGAGGGATATAGCTCTTGCACCACTTTTACGGATGCAGATTTGATCCTGATCAATACCTGCTCTATCCGTGAAAAGGCAGAGAAAAACGTAAGACAACGGCTAAGAGTATTTGATAAAACTAAGGACAAAAAACCGGGTGTACTCGTCGGTGTTCTTGGCTGTATGGCGGAACGTTTGAAGACCAAGTTTTTGGAAGAAGAGAAGCTGGTAGATATGGTCGTAGGGCCAGATGCCTATCGTGATCTTCCGAAATTAATTGCGGAGGCGGATGATGGCGGCAAAGGTGTAAACGTATTTTTATCCCGAGAAGAAACGTATGCAGATATCAGCCCAGTGAGATTGGGTAGCAATGGCGTGACGGCATTCATATCCATCACGCGTGGCTGCGACAATATGTGTAGCTTTTGTGTAGTCCCATTTACTAGAGGACGAGAACGATCGAGAGAGCCTTTTTCCATCGTGGCAGAAGCGCAGGACTTGGTAAATAGAGGCTACCGTGAGGTGACACTCTTAGGTCAAAATGTGGATTCCTACAAGTGGAAAAATCCAGAAACAGAAGAGATGGTGACCTTCGCTCGACTACTCGAAATGGTAGCGCAAGTAGATCCTAGAATGAGGGTACGCTTTTCGACATCGCATCCCAAGGACTTGAACAATGAGGTACTTTATACCATCACCAAGTATCATAATATATGTAACTATATCCACCTGCCTGTACAAAGTGGAAATTCTAGAATCCTAGAATTGATGAATCGCACCTACGACAGAGAATGGTACAAGGAACGGATCGATAAGATCTATGAAGTTATACCTGACTGCACTATTTCATCTGACATCATTACGGGTTTTTGTACAGAGACAGATGAGGACCATAAGGATACTTTGTCCTTGATAGAGTACTCCAATTTTATCTTGTCTTATATGTTTAAGTATAGCGAACGACCAGGGACTATAGCGCATCGTAAGTATGAAGATGATGTGCCAGAAGAAGTGAAAAAGAAGCGTTTGACTGAAATAGTAGACCTACAAAATGCGCTTTCCCTAAAGAGTAACCTGAAAGATGTGGGCGAAACATTTGAGGTTTTAATTGAGGGAGATTCTAAGAAATCTGCAGACGAATTTAGAGGGCGTAACCAGTACAACAAGATGCTAGTATTCCCGAAAAATGAAGGTTTGAAACCCGGAGATTACGTTTTTGTTAAGGTGAGGGATGTCAACTCGGCTACCTTGCTTGGCGATATCGTAAAGCACCATGAGACTTTTAATGCCTAAGTATATAGTATATTTAATAAATTATATAAAATTAAGATTATCAGTAATCTACACTCTATAAAGCAGCGATACGGCATCATAGGTCAATCCAAAAAATTGGATCAGGCACTAGACACAGCAGTGCGTGTTGCGGCGACTGACTTGACGGTACTCATCAGTGGAGACTCTGGTGTAGGTAAAGAAGTGTTTTCCAAAATCATACACTCACTGAGTAGTCGTAAGCATAATAATTTTATAGCCATCAACTGTGGAGCTATTCCTGGTGGCACCATCAATTCCGAATTGTTCGGTCACGAGAAAGGTGCATTTACAGGAGCGACTTCTGAACGTAAAGGATATTTTGAAACTGTAGATAGCGGTACTATATTTTTGGATGAGATCGGTGAAATGCCGCTTGACACTCAAGCCTATTTATTGAGAATATTAGAGTCTGGAGAATTTATTAAAGTCGGTTCTAGTAAGGTTTTAAAAACCAATGTTCGGGTCATCGCAGCCACGAATGTGGAGCTGGTTAAAAAAATACGCAGTGGTAAGTTTAGAGAGGATCTTTTCTATCGGCTCAATACCGTACCAATCAAGGTACCTGCCTTAAAAGAGCGTAGAGAAGATATCTACATGCTCTTCCGAAAATTCGCAACTGACTTTGCCGAGAAGTACAAAACCTCCCCTATCCAATTGACGGAACAGTCAAGGCTCTTGCTCGAAAATTATTCTTGGCCAGGAAATATCCGTGAGCTAAGAAACATGAGTGAACAGCTTTCTGTCCTAGCCGAGGATAAGCTACTTACCGCAGAACGATTTGTAGAAATGGTTCCTAATATCACACAACGCAACTTACCAGCCATCACGCGTAGTGATAGCAGCAATGGAGAGTCCTATCAAGAGAGAGAGATTCTATACAAGCTTTTGTTTGATATGAAAAATGATATGAACGATCTAAAGTCGCTGGTATTTGAACTGATCAAAAGCAACAACCTCAGTGTTTCCAATGTCAATAAGTTGAAGCAGCTTCAGTCTCACAATCCTGCTCCCAGCGAAGGCTTATCTTCTTATACGGAACGTCAAAATAGACCTGAACAACTGGGTAATCAGAGTAATCCTGAATCCTTCGGGTTTGAAAGTGAGAATGCGGAACAACCCATTTTCATTCCTACTGAAGCGGCACAAGAGACTTATGACTCGATGGAGATTGTCGAGGAGTCGCTTTCCTTAGAGGACATGGAAAAAGACATGATCAAAAAAGCACTCAAGAAGCACAATAATAGGCGTAAAGATGCCTCTATCGATCTGGGCATCTCTGAACGTACTTTGTATCGAAAGATCAAGCAGTATGAGTTAGGGTAATTGGGAAAAAAGCGGATTGGCCTATGCTCAAATTAGAGTTCAGATCCCCAAGCTCACCAATACCAAAATTCACAAATCCTAATTCTTACCTCTGATGCATTGTATATTGAGCGCACTGCATGTTTTCTCAGGTGTCTTGAGCAATACAGCTTTGCTTAGGTATCTTAGGTGGTTCTCTTGAACACGCTCTGTGTCTTCCTTCGCTTCTCTCCTTCGGTAGAACGCAAATGTCACGGATGGAGCGGATTGGGTTAAACATATAAGACATGTAAGAAATGCATATAAGATCATAGAAGACATACATCTACATATTTTATACCTCTTCTCAGTTGTGTCATGATCCCCCTTAACAAAATCAAAATTCTGATTCTTACAGCTACTACCCACAATAAAAAAAGCCCTCCTCAAATTCATGAGAAGGGCTTTAGACTTGAAGTCTTATACACTAGTATTAGTTGATACTAATCAATTCTACTTCAAATACAAGTGTAGCGAAAGGTCCAATCAACTGACCAGCACCTCTATCACCATATGCTAAATCTGAAGGACAGTAAAGCTTCCACTTTGAACCCGTAGGCATCAACTGTAGTGCTTCTACCCATGCAGCGATAACGCCATTTACAGGGAAAGTTGCAGGCTGACCTCTTTCTACAGAACTGTCAAAAACAGTACCGTCGATAAGCGTACCATGGTAGTGCGTTGTTACTTTATCCGTAGCCGCTGGCTTAGGACCTGACCCTTCAGTAAGGATCTCATATTGCAAACCTGATGGTAACGTAATCACACCATCTCTCTTTGCATTTTCTTCTAGGAATTTCTTTCCTGCTTCAACATTATCTTTATGCATATCTTTTTGTTTTGCTTCCATATGAGCCCCGAATATTTCGTTGGCTTTTTCAACTGTCATTTTTTCTTTACCAGCTAGTACATCTGAAATACCTTCTGCAACTTCATTAGCCTCTACTGACTCCAATCCTTGTTGCTTAAAATTTTGGGCGATCAGCACACCTAGGCTATAACTTAACGAATCCATTTTTTCTGAGTTTTGTGCCCACGAACTATTTGAGATAAAACAAACAGCGATGATCACGATTAATAATTTATTTTTCATCTTTTCAATTTTATAAAAGTATCTAATTTAGTACGCTTTGGAACGAATATACTTTGTAAACTAATATGTCCAAAGACGTCCTTATATCTAAATTAACAAGGTCCTATTACTATACTTCCTCAATTAAGGCTGCAAATATACAGTGTATTTCCTAATTTCAGTAGATTCCGCACTTTTTCCGAAGGATATCCCATTTTAGCTTTTAGGTGCCGTGCGAATTGGTAAATTGCACCCTCTTATTACGGCTTATGACAAAACAACTATCCTTTGATGAAGTTCGACCAGATCGCAGAGGTCAGATTGCAGGTATTGCTGAAGACAGAAGCCCTATCAGCCTGCTGCTAAACGGCTTACAGGACCTTAAAAACATTGGGGGACTATTCAGAACCGCAGATGCTGCAAGGCTTAAAGAGATTATTCTATACCAATGCCCTGTCGATTTTGATCAGCATAAATTTAAAAAAACGGCCAGATCCACCATCAAGTATGTTCCATATAGAGTACTAGAGACAGAGGCCGAGCTATTAGCCTATGCCGAAGACCACCTACTCGTAGCTATCGAATATACCAATGACAGCACCATCCTCTCTGACACCGAGCTGAGCACCCCCATTACACTTGTACTTGGCAATGAAAGAAATGGAGTCTCTCCAGAGCTTTTGGCACTGAGTAAACAAGCCGTTCACCTCCCTATGCTGGGTGTGCAAACTTCCTTAAATGTGTGTACTGCGGGTAGTATTGCGATATATGAATTATTGAGAAGATTATGATCTATCCATCTTGATCTTATCCGTGATTGTCTTCAGCATCGAGATGATGATCACTGGCAAAATCTCTATATCATGCTCTAGCCTACTACTACTTTGTATCAATACCGTATCCAACCAGTTTCCATCTTCAGGATAGTAGTTTTTGAATTCCTGCCAAGTGGCCGAATCCTGACCTATAGAGTTGATCAGGTGTATCACATATCCATCCTGAGTGATGTCGTATACGACTATGATGTGCAAGGTATCAAACAGCTCCACTCTGATACGCAAGAAAAAATATTGCTCTAGCAAGCTGGCATCCACAGGATAGGTAGACCAAGTAAATAGTGGGTAGGCATACACATCAGACTCTATCTTAAACTCTTCCAGATGCTTTTGCACCATAGCCAATCGCTGCTGTGTCTTCTCTACAAAAAAGTCATCCTCCTTCAACTCGTTCTCCTCCCTCCAGGCTAGACTGTCAAAAGATTTGAAGTCTAGGTTTCCCACCTTTTTTTTATATTCAAATCTAGGAGATGCACTGAGTATATACCCAGGATAATAGTATGTCAACTCCATCTCTTTAGCATATTCTACCTCCACTAGCATAGAATAAATGCCCATACTGTACTTGCTATAGTGCGGATGATAGATACCCATGATACTCGCCATACTCTCCAGACCCAAATCTATAAAACTAGCAGCCACCAACACGCCTTCGTGATATATCTTACAGATCTTAGTATTAAAAATCTCTTTCTCTTCACTACCGTCTAGCCATTCATTCAGCTCGCCACTCAAGTCCCCTTTGAAGCAAAGTTTCTTGTAGATTTCATAGAGCTGTAGGATTTCTTCGTCTAGTACCAGGGGTACGACCTCATGCGTAAACATGCGATTATTCTTGGCCAACAATTTTCTGGAACTCTTACTGAGCTTATGTTTTTCCAGCAAAAGACGGGTACGAATGGTACTATTAGGCACCCCTTCTATGAAGGTAACAGGGCTGTGAAACATACTCTTACCACTACGAAAATAGCCCAGACTAAGGAGTTTATCCATTAGTTTAGGAGTATAGTCTTTGAGTTTAATGTTATCGCCTCTGATCATTTTGCCTCGGGGTAATATTCTAAAAATACTTCTTTGACTTTTCCCCAATCTTCATGGGGATCAAATCCTGCTTTATCCTCAAACAGCACGTTGAAATATGGTTTCTTATCGTAATTGCCATAAGCACGCGAATGTACCTCCGGATTTTCATTGATATAGTCAAAGTGGATACCATGCTCTTTGAAGTATTGCCGATACACTACTATCTCTTCTGGATGCGAACAGGTAAATACAATACAGACGATGTCCTCCTGCTTGCTGATCATTTGCATGACCTCTTTCACCTCTGGATAAAACTCCAAAGGCACCTTTTCCTCACTCCAATTGGGTATAATCATGGTTTCATGAATATCAAATCCCCAATAGGTCTTATCCCAATTCTTTGCTTTTTTGCGCTCCAGCGCCTTTCTTATTGCCTTTGTTATCATTATTCTACTCCTCAGTTCGTCGCAAAATATTCAATTTGTTTTAATATATCATTATTGACATACCAATTGCTGTGCTTTTTTTCAAAAAAGACTATTTTTGGGTCAAATTAACAATCATGGATAAGCGCAACATCATTTTCTTTTGGATAGTACTTGCAGTAGTAGGACTAGGTATGTTATCCCGTATCTTCGAGATCTCGCCTAATATCAACCCTATGCTAGCTATACTCTTATTCAGCGCGGCATACTTCCGTGACAAAAAGTGGGCAATCATAGTTCCTGTCGGTCTATACTTCTTGGTGGATCTATACCTCAACAATGTGGTCTATGCCCAGTACTTCGACGGATTCCAAGTCTTCGGACACCCAGGCGTATATGCATCCTTGGCGATGATCCTTGCATTAGGCATTGTGCTTTTAAAGAAAGTTTCTATACTTAGAGTATTCGCTAGTGGCCTAGGCGCAGCTGTGATCTTCTTTTTGGTGACCAATTTCTTTTCTATGCTCCAATCCCCACAGTACACCAAAGACTTCACTGGTTTGATGGAAAGCTATACTGCAGGATTACCATTTTTCAGATCTACATTAGCTAGTACCTTAGTATACGCTACTGTACTTTTCTCCGCTGCAGAACTCTACTTGACACAACCACAGATT